>JBFJZQ010000026.1:0-17234 GCA_041622015.1 Oleiphilaceae bacterium | reverse complement strand
TTTTAGTCTGAATTTGAGCCAAAGCTATTAAATTTAAGGCAGTACATAGGACGAAGTATTAAAAAGCATCCGATAATGAATAGTATCTTGAATATCAACGCAGGAGATTTCAAGCGTGGTTTTTATTTTCGCACAGATAGCTTTGATAAATTTTTATAAAGATAATTTCGAGAGCGAGCTCTTGGGTGGCAAACTAGGTCGCCGCCCACTATTTTTACAAAGAAAGAATGCGAAGTTTTCTATCTGAACAGATCACAAATAAGTACCAGTAAGTCAGTGTAATTCAGTTGGACTAAAGTTGTCGCCTGACATCGGTTAATTATTCCCAGACTAACAGTATGTTGCTCTGGTCATTGATATTTTTAAATGCCTAAGTGTGCAAGAAGTTTGATGATGCTCGTCTAAGTGATCGTTCAAGGGACTTTATTATGAATATTACTATTCAGAAAGCTCAATTTAGTGAGCGACAAGTGCCATCTTCTAGGCCACGGCTCGTCTATATGATTCATGTTGCTCACTATAAGCTTCAGAGTCATCAGTATTTGGACTTTGCTCAAAAAGATAACCGCTCTAAATGAAAGAGCAGATCAAAAACCAAAGCACTGTCGAGTTCGTCGAACTGCTTGAGGAGAAACAGATAGATCTGGATATTGTGCGTTGGGCTGCCTGTGAAGCAGAATTGCCCACCTCACAACGAGCTTGGATCAAGCAGCTGCGTCAGGAGCGGGGTAATGACTTCTACCGTGACCTAATCTTTATTTTGCTAGGACACCGCTTCTCGAATTCTGAGGCACATTTGATGTGGGATCAGATCCTTGCTCACTGTAACCGGCTGTCAGAGGCTTTGCAGCGAAACCCAGGCATCGAGGTGGCCTCGCTGGATTGGTTGACTAATATTCAAGGCGCAAAACCCATGGCGTTGAGTCTTATCGAGCGAGGTAAGCTGGAAAACATGCTGGAGTGCTCAGTGCTTGATAGGCTAACCAAACTATATGATCATGATACTTTGCTTGCGCTTCTTGAAAAAGAGTTGATGCGGGCTCGGCGGAACTCTAAAGCGATTTCATTAGTGATGCTTGATCTGGATGATTTTAAACAGGTCAATGATAGGTTTGGCCATCAAAAAGGTGATGATGTTTTACATCACATAGGCAATATTATCCGAGAGTCCATCAGAGGCATGGATATCGGTGGCCGTTATGGGGGAGAGGCGTTTGCAATTATCTTACCCGAAACCGACATAAGGTCTGCAGTCGGAACGGCAGAGCGGCTTCGGAAAACTATTGAAGCCCGATTTAGTGAGGATGTGCAATTAACCATTAGCATGGGCATCGCTTGTTTTCCAAAAGACGGTCATGATGTGTATGCCTTGGTAAAAGCCGCCGATAAAGCCCTATATCAAGCCAAGAATAGAGGTAAGAATCACCTGGTAACGACACTGGATATCGATGCAAACAAAGCTAAGAAAGTGCCATAGCTAGATCTTTGGAAAACCCAGTGTGATTATATATCTGTAAGCCTTTTACCTGGCCTATACCGTTAAATAAGTGGAGTTCCACTGCAGCCACATCGACAGTCTTGTGCAACAGTTCGCTAGTGTACTTTTCGATCCGCTTTTCAAGCATATTATCTAGAGAGTTGAAAATATAAAACAGCCCTGCATTGATTATAATAAGGGCCGCTAGGAGTACCTAGAAAAGTACTTTTCTCATCGTGTTATCCTCTTGACTAACGGCCGCTGTTTGGCTACTTATTCTTCTAAGGCAGGTTGTGGCACAATCTCTGCTGGTACTATTTGAGCTCTGAATTCGCCTTCAGGGTAAGTCGGTGTATGGACATTAAGGTATAAGGCACCCGCTCGCAGGCGCTTATAGAGCCCATCACTAAGGGTTGTGGTCTGCAAGAACCAACGCCTTACATCTTGGGGATCTTGCTCTAGTGCGAGTTCAACGGCGCCAGTTTGTCCTGTAAAACCCCGGTGGATGTGGACTCCGTTGGCACCATTCAGGCCTGTTGTCAGCAGCTCTATGTGTAACTCTTGGCTCTCATGATTGAGCGTCAGCCCGGCGATGGCAGTGTTATCCGTTATCACTGAGGGTACCTCTTGGGTGGCGTTCAAGACAACATGCATTACTTCCAAGTTATCGGTTAATATTTGCCCCCGCAGTTCTCCATCAGGATGCTCATCGGTATTAAGATTTACATATAAGGCGCCGGCATTAAGGTTGGCCAATTGTGCGGAATTAAGTCGCGTGTCTGAGGGCACTTTCCAAACGCCGTTATCGGCTTCCAGGGTTATCAATGCGGGCCCATTTTGGCCTGCAAATCCGCGGTGAATGCCTGCCATGGTAACCGTATCTAAGCTGCTTGAGACTCTGCCTGAAATATCCCCGGTATCTAGATTGATCATTAATTCGGCGGTGCCTGTGGCATCCGTGATCACCGGTGGACTTGCTTTGATTCCGCTCAGTGCAGTCGTTAGCTGCAAAAGATTCATCGGTTTTACTGATGCAGCATCATCCTGCGAACAGCCGCTCATCGCCGCGAGCATGAGGGTGATAACGGATAAGCTCTTAAGTCGATTCTTTTTGGTCTTCGTGTTCATTGAACGTCTCCTTTAAATTGTGTGATGAGTGCTTGCATATTTGAGCGGGCATCCACACTTAATACATTGAAAAATATCAATGTTAATTTACGGTACTTATTACATTATTTTTTTAAATATGACGTGGCTTAAGGCTTGGTCAGTTTGTTAAGTTTTGTTCAGTGATAGATAGTGCTGGGCAGGCTAAAAATTGACGGGCATTAACATCAGGTGACAAGAGGGAGGTATTCCCATGGTAGACTTGAATGAACTCAATTGTGAATCATGTCAGTCAGATCTCAGTCGCATGACCGAGATAGAGGTGGCCGAGTTACTGACACAAATCACCGAGTGGCATATTACCTATATCGATGGCATATCGGCTCTGGACCGTTGTGGTGTGTTTAATAATTACCAAGATGCACTCGCATTTATCATTAAAGTAGGAGGTCTGGCCGACGCTCAATAGCATCATCCTAGAATTGTGAATGATCTGGGAAAGGTCACAGTTTATTGATGGACCCATAAACTTGGCGGTTTACATCGCAATGATTTTATTATGGCGTCCAAAACGAACCATATTGTTTCTGGCTAAGTATTTATTGCAGCCATGTTAAAGAAGGGCTAATGGCTTAGTGACTATTTTTGCTTAGCATCAAGAATATTTTATTGAGATATTTCAATGCAGATCTGGCACTTTTTGATATTTAATTACCGACAAGGATGTGGAAATAGGGCAAAAGTTTGGGTGCAAATTAATGACCATTTGGTTTGTGATCATGAACAGCAAGCAGATAATAATACTTGAACTAGCAACCGATCTGATGGATGCGGATGACATACCTTGCTCGCGGTGGATGGCGAGGTGGGCAGAATAGAGACGGTGTACTTTAATACGGTGACATGGGTAATCTGTTATCTGTGTGTTGATGCTGTTAGCTGGCTGCCGGGTAGACAGGTTTTAATCTCGCCTGTTGCGGTAGGCGAGATCAAAGAGAAAGAGCGAACGATATACATTGAACTAACTCGAAAGCAGATTGCTGGCAGCCCACCACTTAGTGCAGGCAGTACGATAACACGCCAATATGAACTTGAGTATTATCAATACTATCAATGGATACCTTATTGGGAACTCTCGTCATTGCTTGGCGTTTCAAGGTCAAAGGACGCATTGACGCAGCCATCGAGCAAAGGCACAAACGCTATAAAAGCAGCAAGCCTAGCTTGTGCAACTCAGCTAAAAGGCTATGTTCTTGCAGCACTGGATGGGGAAGTTGGCATTGTGGATGACTTCATTGTCGATACCCAGTATTGGTTGATTCGCTACCTGCAAGTCGATACTAGCAACTGGCAGCGAGGCCATGTACT
This sequence comes from Oleiphilaceae bacterium, assembly GCA_041622015.1. Taxonomy (GTDB): domain Bacteria; phylum Pseudomonadota; class Gammaproteobacteria; order Pseudomonadales; family Oleiphilaceae; genus PZPK01. The sequence continues at coordinate 13,282 of JBFJZQ010000026.1, read as the reverse complement.
TATATACACTGGCTGGATCAAAACGCTATGTTGGCCAGAACGATCAGTTTCTGTGGTCTTGACACGTGATGTTATAAAACGCGCTCCGGGTTTTGAGCCCTCAATGCGGATAAGTCGTGCCGATGAGGCACAATTATTCAAGCACTATGGGCACCCGGTATATTGGCGCAAAGAAAATGGGTCTGATTAAGCAAGTGGATTATTATGCCTTATACACATTTAAGTGATTTGCCTGAGAAGGTAAAACATTCGCTTCCCAAGCATGCGCAAGAGATCTATCTCTTGGCCTTCAATCATGCATGGGATCAGTATAAAGATCCCAGTGATCGTTATGATGATCGAGAGACAGTGGCACATAAAGTTGCCTGGTCGGCAGTGAAAAAAAGCTATGAAAAACGCGATGATAAGTGGCTCAAGAAAGGTACCTGACAAATAAAACCTTATAAAGACCATAATTAGGGCAAGCAATTTATGAAAAAATATGGTCCTGCAATTATGGAAAGTTATCGTTATTGAAGTGCATAAAGTAATCATAAAGCATGCTCTCATCGGAAGGCAGCCGTGCCATTAGTTGTCGTTGAAAATGTAATTTTGTTTGGCTCGCTTGTCATACTCCACTTGCTGGATCAATTATGGCTTTGCTTCTTAATCGAGTTTTAGTTAGCTGGTTTTTAGAGCTGATTAAAAAAACTCATCGACTCTTTATCAATTTTATTAATTAATTATGAAGTTTAAGGTCAGTATTATTCAGGTGCTTCGCCTGTTGATTGGTAATACCTAAGGCACTCTTTTTCTTTTCCTCTGATGACTCTTTTGCCTAATAATTTGCCTTTAGTTTCAGTCACCACTGTGTACTGCCATTCATGATACTGATGGTCATAAGCGTAAATTACTACCCAATCAAAAACACGATTTAGCTTATGAGCTCTTTCTGTATTTGAAAACAGGGCAGTAAAATGCCACTCATCATCGGTTTTGTGCAGTATGGGCAGCCAGGCTTTGTTGTCTGGGTTAAAACGTTTTGGTGAAATGAGGGGCAATTGTCCATCTTTCATTTTTTGCCGATAAACTTGATCAAGCTTAAGAATTGCCTGAATGCTTGGTTCTCGATTTGCTGCTTTTGGCGAATCTCGATGTGAATCCCGCTGATCTTGTTGATGTTTTGCTTCTGTATGATGTTGAGACATTGAATTCAGTAGCCATGTACCAATGGTCTGTAGGCGATGTTTGCCAATGCCCGGCACTTTACTCAATTGTCCGCTATGCAAGGCATTTTCTAATGCTTCATAATTATTGACGTGCAAGGTGTCAAAGATACGTTCTGCCAGTCCACGCCCTATACCTGGAATCACCCTAAGCATCTCAATTGGATCTGATTCTCCACGCAGATAATCCAAGCGCGACATCCTTCCAAACCTTATGTATTCATAAATCGATCGCGCTATGCCAGCACCTATTGTCGGTATTTTTATCAGCGCCTGCTTACCTTTTTCATTTGTAATAATGCTGAGGTCTGTTTCTAGCTCATCTATTGTCTGAGCGGCATGGCGATATGCTTGTGCACGAAAAGGGTTCGCATCCTGTAAGTCCAGAAGATCCGCAATGTCTCTTAAGTTCTTTGATATTTGACGATTTAAGGCCTTCACTTGTTCATCCAGTTATGGTTTACCTTAGCGTTTTAGAATATTAATCAGAATAGTGAAGACTACACTGAGTATTATCATAGAGGTGACTGGAATAAATACTTTGGTTTGCCCTGATTCTATCTTGATATCACCGGGTAATTTGCCGAACCAAGTGATGAGCGATGGACAAAACTGCATACTCAGCCCCACAATAAATAATACAAAGCCACAAATCATTAGCCATTTTGATAGCGCCATATAACTCTCAACTTATATTAGCTTCCAAGTATATTTCTGAATAGAAAGCTTGGGCGACGAAGTGTGAGAACGCATTGAAAAATATCAATTAGAGATAATGCTCCAGTCGTCCAATAGAACAAAGATGAGCAAAACATCATCTTTTCTGCTTGCTACTCACGACAACAAGCTTGGTGCTGACGTAAATAAGCTATTTTTTAAAAATGTAAGAATTTGATTTTGTTTGGTTCGAAATTAAGGATAAGAATATTGACCGAAATCAAATCATAATCGATTACATACTGTAAGTTTGGAGATGTTTAAGGCTGAATCTTGATACGAAATATAGGATGTAAATGTGCTTATGACAAAGAAACTGCTTGGGCTAACGCACTTTTTCAGTAACAGACACTTTATCAGTGACAGACAATGGTCAGGTAGTTGGTGTCCATCAGCAGATGTATACCGCTATCATTGTGGCTGGCTAGTTAAATGTGAGCTGGCAGGTTTAGAAGAACAAGATATTCAACTTTCAGTCAAAGGCCATGATCTATTCATCAAGGGCAGTCGTCGTGATTTACTGGTAAAGCAAGGTCATCAGTCTTATTCGATGGAAATCGCCTACAACCGTTTTGAACGCGTCATTAAACTACCTGCAGATATTGAACAAGCAAAAATAACAATGATTTACCAGAAGGGGATGTTACTGATTTACCTCGAATAGCTGCCTACTTTGACAGCTTTCTATCAGAAAAGGAGCAAAGCTAATGGATATAGACAATACCGCGGTGCTGCCAGCTTTATCCATCAAAAATACAGTATTATTTCCTTCTATACTCATGCCTTTGGTGATTGGTCGAGCGACCTCAATTAGTGCTTTGGATGCCGCTTTAGCCACCGAAGATAAGCAAATTGCCATTTTTACCCAAAAAGACCCATCACTCAGTGAGCCAACATTTGAGGATCTGTACAAAACCGGCACGATGGCTATCATCAAGAAAGTTTCCAGAACCAATGGCGTTGTACAAATAGAGGTACAGGGCTTATCCCGCCTGGAATGGACGGAGAGTATCACTGAACAACCCTATTTGAGCTGCCACTATCGACAATTACCAAACCTGCAGGATTACGATGCCGAGACCGAAGCTTTACAGCGAGTTGTGACAGAGCAAGCTGATAGTATGCTGGCTTTGACTCGGCCGGAATTGAAAGGCAGTTTACGCTATGCTCTTTCAGGTGTGGATGGCGATTTTAATCAAATCTATTTGATGGCTGCTTTTTTGCCTATACCGGTTGAAAAGGAAGTGAAATTGCTCGCCGCACAAACTACCAAAGAGCTGCTAACCTTGTTGCATGAGTACCTGAAACATGAAATCCAAGTCTTGGAATTGCGTAATCAAATTAACTCACAAGTGCAGTCTTCGATGGACTCTGAGCAGCGCGAATTTTTATTACGCCGCCAGTTACATGCCATTCAGGAACAGTTAGGCGAGGAACGCCCTGAACAGGCCGATGTCGAGGAGTTACGCAGAAAACTACAAGAGACCTCCTTACCTGACTCGGTGCGCAAAATAATTGAAAAGGAATTGATGCGCTTGCAACGCATGTCCGCAGCATCACCTGAATACCAATTGACACGTACCTATGTCGAGTTAGCGATGGATTTACCTTGGCAATATTCAAGCTCATGCACTCTAGACCTAGAGGCTGCCCAGCAATTGTTGGACGCAGAACACTTTAATTTGAAGGAAATTAAACAACGGATTATTGAACACTTGGCGGTCATGAAATTAAACCCGAAGGCCAAGTCGCCCATTCTGTGCCTGATAGGGCCGCCTGGCGTTGGTAAAACCTCTGTTGGCCAATCCATTGCTCATGCCATGGGACGCAGGTTCGAACGCATGAGTCTGGGGGGATTACACGATGAAGCAGAGTTGCGTGGTCATCGTCGTACCTATATCGGTGCCATGCCGGGCCGGATACTCATGGCAATCAAACGCGCGGGTTCTAATAATCCACTATTGATGCTGGATGAGCTTGATAAGTTGGGTCATGACTTTCGAGGAGACCCGGCGGCGGCACTCATGGAAATACTGGACCCGGCCCAGAATGCTGAATTCCACGATAATTACCTGGATATGCCTTTCGATTTATCAAGGGTGTTTTTTATTACCACGGCTAATACTCTGGAAAATATTCCAGGCCCCTTATTGGATCGTATGGAAGTACTCAGAATTTCTGGCTATAGCGCTCAAGAGAAAATGGGTATTGCCAGGCAGTTTTTACTGCCAAGACAACTGACAGATACCGGTTTGACTGAACAACAATTATCGATCACCGATGATGGATTAATATCGATAATACGCCGTTATACACGTGAGTCAGGCGTGCGGACTCTGGAGCGTACTCTCGGTTCGTTGGCGCGTAAAGTGGCGAGTCAAATCGCCAAAGGAGAAATTTCTGACGTAGTTATTGATCATCAAAAATTGTTCGCGCTGTTGGGCCCAGAACCTTTTCGTGAAGAGCAAATTAGACAATCTCTTCCTGCTGGTGTCGCCGCTGGTTTGGCATGGACGCCATCAGGTGGAGAGGTGCTATATGTGGAGGCGGCACTTTTAGCGCGAAACACCCCGCTCTTGTTGACCGGACAATTGGGCGATGTCATGCAGGAGTCGGCCAAAATTGCCAACAGTTTTGTCTGGTCTAATGCCGATAAAATGAAACTTGATAAGGCTAAGCTTAGCCGCTCCAGTGTGCATATTCATGTCCCGTCCGGCGCAGTTCCCAAGGACGGGCCATCGGCCGGAGTCACCATGGTGTCGGCACTAGCTTCGCTGTATTCAGGAAAACCTGTACGTAGTGATGTCGCGATGACCGGTGAAATCACTCTGAGTGGTTTGGTGTTGCCCATTGGTGGCGTCAAAGAGAAAGTCCTAGCGGCGCACCGTGCCGGTATATTTACGGTCATTTTACCAAAAGACAATCAAAAAGATTTGAATGACCTACCGGAGCATGTCCTTGAGGTCATGAATTTTGAATATATTGAAGGCGTCGACCAGCTACTGTCCATTGCTATTCCTCAATTGATGGCCAATAAGGCCTCAGCTGTCGGTATGAGCTAGAGAAGCGCCCGATTCACAGTTCTAGTGAATGAGAGTTTAAGTACTGTTTGCCTGCTCTAATATGCTTCCATGCAGACTCACATAGGTGGTATGTCTTGACCTGTTTTTTTGTCTGGTATGATGGCAATCATCGCCTCGGTTGTAATCATTAAACCCGCGACAGAGGCCGCATTTTGTAAAGCTGAGCGTACTACTTTTACTGGATCTATGATGCCCATTTTCATCATATCGCCATATTCCTCTGTTTGAGCGTTATAGCCGTAGTTACCTTTACCTTTCTTTACTTCATTAAGTACAACAGAGGCATCTTCACCTGCATTATTGATGATTTCCCGTAAAGGGCGCTCCATTGAATGCAAAGCAATCTCGATACCGATTTTCTGGTCATGATTATGGTATGGGATTTTTTTCTTGTTTAACGCTTGCACCACACGTATTAATGCTACACCCCCCCCAGGAACCACACCTTCTTCTACGGCTGCTCGAGTAGCATGTAAAGCATCATCAATCCGATCTTTTTTCTCTTTCATTTCGAGCTCTGTCGTAGCTCCTACTTTAATAACGGCGACCCCTCCCGCTAATTTTGCTAAGCGCTCTTGTAACTGTTTTTTATCGTAATCGGATGATGATTGGGTTATTTCCTGTCGAATATGGCTAAGTCGAGCTTCAATATCCTTAGGCTTGCCGCCACCGGAAATAATAGTCGTTGAGTCTTTATCAATAATAACTTTTTTAGCTGTCCCTAAATGTTCAAGTGTCACTTTATCAATGGCTATCCCTATTTCGTCAGATATAAGCGTACTACCCGTTAAAATAGCAATGTCATCTAACATGGCCTTACGGCGATCGCCGAAGCCAGGGGCTTTGGTGGCGGCTACTTTGATGATTCCCCGCATGGTATTGATCACCAGCGTCGCCAATGCTTCCCCTTCAAGGTCTTCTGCAACCAATAAAAGTGATCGATTTTCCTGACTGACTTTTTCCAATACACTAAGCAGATCACGAATGTTGGATATCTTTTTTTCAACTAATAAAATATAAGGATTTTCCAGTTCAGTGGTTCTGCTATTTTGATTGTTGATAAAATAAGACGATAAATAACCACGATCATATTGCATACCTTCAACCACCGATAGCTCATTATCGAGACCGGAACCTTCTTCAACCGTAATCACGCCGTCTTTTCCGACTTGTGCCATCGCTTCGGCAATTATATGGCCAATACTCATATCAGAATTAGCTGAAATCGTCCCCACTTGTTCAATGGCCAGGGAGTCGGTACAAGGAATGGATAAAGCCTTTAACTCTTCAATCGCCGCTTTTACGGCTTGGTCGATACCACGCTTCAAATCCATTGGATTCATTCCTGAGGTTACCCCTTTTAAACCTTCCTTTAACATGGCTTGAGCAAGTACGGTTGCTGTTGTCGTGCCGTCACCCGCCATATCCGAGGTTTGAGCGGCCACGTCTCTCACCATTTGTGCCCCAATATTTTCCAAAGGATCCGGTAAGATAATTTCCTTGGCGACTGATACACCGTCTTTGGTCATCACGGGTGAACCGTATGCTTTTTCGATAATCACATTTCTTCCACGTGGCCCTAAAGTCACCGTAACCGCCTTAGCGAGAATGTCTACTCCTCGAACCATTGCTTGTCTTGCCTCTTCACCAAATATAATGTCCTTTTCTGTCATGATGGTCACCCTGGGTTTGTTAGGTTCTATCTAGATCCATTAAATTCTAAGCGGGTAATTGATTGCTGTGGCTGTGTCTATCCGAAATGTTTATTCAGTGATGGTAGCGAAAATATCATCTGCCTTTAATATCAAGTAATCTTTACCATGCACAGTAATTTCTTTTGAACAATCGGATTTGAAAATCACTCTATCACCTACTTTTATTTTTGGGGTATAGAGGGTGCCATCACTAAGTTGAGTACCTTCTCCTACGGCAATGACCTCTCCTTGATTCGACTTTTCAGATGCGCTCGAAGGAATGACAATTGCACTATGCCCCACATGATTCAACTCTAATTGATGCACTAAAATATAGTCATTAATAGGATTAATGTTCATGAGTCATCCTCTGTGATTACAAATGATATGTGATTATTTAACGAGTTTTTAAAAATTAATTATTGATGCAGATCAAATTTCATCGTTATTGTCATCAACGCATGCTGCTTAGATAGCTTACGCAACTTCAAATCCAGATAGGGCATAGCAAATCGTATTCTGCTAAGGGTTGAATCATAAGTTGATACCTTTGAAAAATCAGTTTTGCTATTTTGAAGTATGAGCTCTATGCGTATTTCACCTTGCATTTATAGCTAACTCGTACCAGAAAAGGTGTTGAGCAATATCTCCATAGAATTTGATTTCGGTCAATTTACGCACCACAGAAAAAAATATCATGAATATGATTTTTAGATCTTTCTGGCTTTTGTTAATTATCAAGAGTTGTGTTTCGAGGAGCGTTCAATGGCAATTATCGGTATAGATCTTGGTACCTCAAATTCATCTGCTTCGGTCTTGCGTGGCGGACGTCCGGTCATTATTCCAAGTGCCGAAGGCATTAGTGTCAGTGGCAAGGCTTTTCCTAGTTATGTCGCTCTGACCAAAGAGGGCGACATGTTAATTGGTGAACCTGCCCGAAGACAAGCAACGACTAACCCAGAGGGTACTGCTAAAGCCTTCAAACGTCAGATGGGAAAGCGAAAGAAAATCACGTTACGTGATAAACAGTTTAGTCCTGAACAACTTTCAGGCTTTTTACTGCAGAAAATTAAAAACGATGCTGAAGCATTTTTAGGTGAACCCATTGAAAAGGCGGTAGTAACGGTACCCGCTTATTTTGATGATAATCAGCGTAGTGCAACAAAGGATGCATGCAAAATAGCCGGTCTCAATGTTGAACGTTTAATCAATGAACCAACCGCTGCCTCTCTTGCCTACGGACTCGACCGTCTTGCTCAGGATTTAAAAATAGCGGTCATTGACTTTGGCGGTGGAACCTTGGATGTCACTATTATGGACTTTGGTCAGGGCGTGTTTGAGGTAAAAGCAACAAGTGGTGACACCCAACTCGGCGGTACAGATATGGATCAATTGTTGGTTGAATTTGTTGTCGACAAGTTCAAAAATACCAGTGGTGCCGATATTTCTAATAGTCAGGCAGCAATGGCACGCGTAAGAGAAGCCGTTGAAACAGCCAAGATAGAGCTTTCAACCAGTACCACAACAAAGATTAACTTGCCTTATCTCGGTGCTGTTTCGGGTGAGCCTAGGCATTTGGATATGGAATTGAGACGAGCGGATTTGGAGCGTTTAGTACGTCAGGTAGTTGAACGTTGTCGCCCTGTAATAGAGCAAGCTTTAAAAGATGCTAAATTAACACCTGATAAAGTCGATAAAATTATCTTAGTCGGTGGTCCTACGCGTATGCCGATTGTTCGCCAATTTGTTAAAGACATTTTTGGTCGCGAGGCGGAGAGTGGTATAGAACCAATGGAGTGTGTCGCCCAGGGTGCGGCTATTCAAGCAGGTGTCCTTTCTGGCGAGGTAAGCGATATCGTGCTGGTTGATGTGACCCCACTTACTTTAGGTATTGAGACCTTGGGAGGGGTTGCCACGCCTCTTATATCCCGAAATTCTCCGATCCCGGTCAAGCATACCGAAGTATTTACCACCGCAGCCGATATGCAGACCGCCGTCACGGTACATGTATTTCAAGGTGAGCGTCCTATGGCCTCTGATAACGTTAGTTTAGGTACTTTTAATCTTGAAGGCTTGGCACCCGCACCAAGAGGTTTACCCAAAATTGATGTTACCTTTGATATTGATACAAACGGTATTCTAAATGTAACGGCAAAAGATCAGGCGACTGGTAAGGTTCAATCTATCCGTATTACGGGTACTACCCGACTCTCAGACGATGAGAAAAAACGCATGGAAGACGAAGCAGAACAATATGCTGAAGCGGATAAAGAACGTAAAGAAAAAGCTGACAAACTGAATAATGCCGATTCGATTTGTTATCAGGGTGAAAAGATGCTAGTGGATTTCGAATCCCAATTGGAACAAGCTAGTAAAGACAAAATCAATAGCTTACTCTCCGAAATTAAAGAAGCAATCAATCTCAAAGATGTCGATGCAGCGACACAGAAAGCGGAATCGTTGAGCAAGGAGCTTCAAGAGGCAGGCGCGGCCATTTATCGCAAAACTCAGGAAGCGAGTCAGGAGCCATCAAACCCTGATGAGCAAAGCCCTGAAAACCAGAACAGCGAAGAGCCGTCTGTCCCTTCTGGTTCAAAATCGCATAGTAAAGTAGTTGATGCTGAGTTCCATGAAAGTAACTAGAGCGTTGATTATTTATGACGACAGAAAAGCAAGATTACTATGAGGTCTTAGGCGTCTCCCACGATGCGAACGCTAAAGATATAAAAGACGCCTTTCGTAGACTTGCCTTGAAATATCACCCTGATCGTAACAAATCTTCAGAGGCGGAAGCACGTTTTAAAGAAATTGCTGAGGCTTATGCTGTGCTCTCTGATTCAGAAAAAAGACAACAGTATGACCAAAGAGGCTTTGCTGGTGTTTCAGATTTTTCTTCTGAAGATCTTTTCAGTAATGTCGATTTCGATGACTTGTTTAGCGGATTTGGTTCTGGTTTTGGGGGGGAGTCGATATTTGATAATTTATTTCATCGTGGAAAAAAACCAAGAAAAACGAAAGGAAAAGACTTAAGCATCAGGGTACAGGTTTCGCTTGAGAAAATTTTTACCGGAGGCGATGAAGTAATACACTTTCAACGGCAAGTAAACTGCAAAGCCTGCCAGGGGTCTGGAGCGCAAGCAGGTAGCGCACCCCGAACTTGTGCTGCATGTTCGGGCAGCGGCCGTAAAGTACTTAAAAGCGAGAACACGAAAGGCAGTATCTTTCAACAAATAACACGCTGTCCCATTTGTCATGGTCAAGGTGTGGTAATCGATAAACCATGTAAGCACTGCATCGGTAGCGGAAAGATATACAAAGAAGAAACCCTGACGGTTAAAATCCCAAAAGGTGCAGATGAAGGTACGTTATTGCGGATACCGGAACATGGTCTAGCTGCAACATACCCAAGCTATCCCGCTGGAGACCTATTCATCAAAATTATGACAAAACCAGACCAGCGTTTCCAAAGAACTGGAGCTGATTTATGGCATGTAAAAACCATTGACCTTACTGATGCAGTTCTTGGCTCCAAGCTCACCATACCAACGTTAAAAGGCTATGCTGAAATTAAATTGCCAGCCGGTACGCAGCCTAATGAAATACTTAAGATAGAGGGAAAAGGTCTTCCTTTGCAAATGAGTCGTCACTATGGTGACTTATATGTACGTATAGACGTAAAAATACCCAACGAACTGTCTTTGAATGAAAGAACTTTATACAAGAAATTAAGAGAGCTAAAACAGAAGAAAAGCCTAATCAGTTAATTGCTTAGGTCCTTAGGAATATGAACCAACCTCATTACAAATAGCGATTGAGTATTGCGGTTTCTCAATGATTTTTGATGTGATGGTGCATATATTTAATTACAGTTTTTGATATCAGCGCCAGATGAAGGGTTCAGAAGTACCTTATGTGCTTAAAGGTATCAATCAGCAGCGAGCGTGTTAAGTTAAATCAAGGAGAGTTGTGATGAAAAATGCAGTTAAAAAGAGTGTAGCAAAAGCGCCAGGCAAGGAAATGCAGGATTGGCTGGCTGCCGAAAAAGAAATAGCTGAAAGTATAGATTGATTCAATATTGATAAAATAAATGGAGAAGCCCATTATGAATATAATACCCAGAAATTCACTACTACCGTCATTACTAACCAATGACTCCATCTTTGATGATTTTTTTCCTTCTTTATTCAGTGGCTTTAGCCGTCCTGAAAGTAAGTTTGACCGGTTGATGCCACGAGTAGATATTGAAGAAGAGAAAGACCATTATCTGATCAAAGCAGATATGCCCGGCATCAAAAAAGAGGACTTAGATGTCGAAATTAGTAATGGCTTGCTAACTATAAGGAGCCACTACGATGAACAATCGGAAGAGAAAGAAGGCAAGAAGGTAATTAGGCGGGAGCGTCGTGCTGGAAGTTACTTCAGAAGCTTTAATGTCGGGGAAGACGTTACCGAAAATATGATAACTGCGGACTTCTGTGATGGTGTGTTAAAAATTAAGGTTCCAAAGTCGCAACAAACAGAAGTCATGGCTAAGCGTATAGAGGTTCATTAAGTTATTCCCTCTGGATGTTTTGAGAGAGTCAAGTTTGTTTTAAGCAGCCCTTAATGGTGCAAGATTTGCCAATTCCTGAACCCTCATCGAAACAGGTTTTAGTGCGAGTCCTGGTCTGCGGAGTTTGCAGGACAGATTTGCATGTGCTTGAAGGTGACCTACAAGAACCCGTTTTACCCTTGATTCCCGGTCATGAAATTATTGGCACAATCGTTAAAATTGGGCATCAAGTCAAGGGACTGATGCCCGGACAAAGAATCGGAATCGCTTGGCTGGGTCATAGCTGTGGCAGTTGCTTTTATTGCGCTCATCAGCTGGAAAATCTATGTGATCATCCCGCATTTACCGGCTACCAGTTGCCAGGAGGCTATGCTGAATACACAGTGGCTGATTATCGTTATTCTTTGCCAAACAGCTACGACTCTGCTAATGCAGCACCCTTACTGTGCGCGGGCCTCATTGGTTTTCGCGCCTATAAAATGACCAATGAAGCTTCCCGACTTGGTTTATATGGCTTTGGGGCCGCGGCACACATCATCGCTCAAGTGGCTGTTCATCAGAGACGGAAAGTCTACGCGTTTACTCGCCCAGGGGACTTAGCAGGACAGCATTACGCTCGAAGCCTTGGAGTCTGCTGGGCTGGAGACTCTGAAGAGATGCCACCCCAAGAATTGGATGCAGCGATCTTATTCGCGCCTGTCGGGTCTTTGATCCCAACTGCCTTAAAAGCCGTTCGAAAAGGTGGTGTTGTGGTTTGTGCTGGTATTCACATGAGCCTGATCCCAAGCTTTCCTTATGCGCTGTTATGGGGCGAAAGAGTGCTGCGTTCCGTGGCCAACCTGAGCCGTCAGGATGGTCTGGATTTTATGGCTATTGCGAGCAATATTGCCATTCAGACGACGGTTAAATTATACCGTTTAGAGGATGCGAACCAAGCTCTTGATGATTTAAAGAATGGTCTGTTCGAAGGGGCAGCCGTTCTCAAAGTAGCCTGAAAGTTCCGACTGGTTTAACGGGGAAATCGAGGCTGTTACGCATTTGTATTTGTAGTCGCAGGTATCAGCCTCGAGTATGATTAAACAGGAACGACATTGTTCGCACAGGGTCCTTTTTGGCCTTTACCTATTTCAAACTGAACTGCTTGTCCTTCCTTCAAGGATTTATAACTAGCGCTATTCTTTATTTCAGAGTAGTGTACGAAAAGATCCTTGCTGCCATCGTCTGGCGCAATAAAACCAAAGCCTTTTTTTTCATTGAACCACTTTACTTTACCTTTAATCATTTTATAGTCTTCCTAGTTGGATTTATGTTTTATTCACTATCCTTGTGATCATAGCTTTCCTCTTTGATTAGGTGATTACATGCTGTAGATTAATGGGTAAAGGCACTCATCAGTTACTTCTGAATCGTGATTTCGTAGCCTTTGAATCATTAACAGACAATAAATGCTAGTTTGTTCTATGCATGAAAACATTGATAAATCGCAATGATTATTGGAAGGTACTAGCAACTCCTCGTGATTATCTTGGATCACATGACCCAATCATTAGCTCGATCTAATCTAGTGGGGGGAAGGCCATAATGGTATTTTTCTTGAGAAAGGGCTTCTTGGCTAGCATACTTTAAGCCTTCTCGCATTTTCTTAACCACCTCCAAAGGACTTAGATGTAATTTTTTCGGGATCATGGGTCGAATATCTTTCGGCTCCCCCCAACAACCGTCATTCAATATTAATTTATACCCATTTACGTGTTGAACTTCATTTTTACTTATGAACATCCACTCAGACATATAATCTCTCCATGATTACGCTTTGGTTTGTTGGTAATTTATTATTACGAATATGAGCAATTTTATTTAAGATACTGCAATTTTTAGATATAGAGACTTTCAATACCACACGCTATAACGTCAACTAATCATCATGAGCAAATATTACCAAACGCCTAAGCTGTATGAGATAAGCAAATTCCCTATAATTAAATTTTCTAGATTGATGTCATAACCAGCGCTATAAAACGTTCCCGAAAG
>JBFJZQ010000025.1:0-17476 GCA_041622015.1 Oleiphilaceae bacterium | reverse complement strand
TCAAACAAATTTAATGGTGTTTGGGCCAGGTGGTTATCACTTTTCTGACTTTGTAAAAGTGGGTATCCCTATGAATTTATTTATAGCCTTTGCAACATTGACAGTCTTGTTGATTGGTTGGCCCTTGATGAAATAATTTTTTGTGTGACGAGCCCATTCTGTATACCATGCTCTAAGGTTTATATTTGTATTTTCAGTATTTAAAATCAAGGAGTTAATACATGGGCTTTAGCTCTTTTTTAGAAAGCCAATCCGCTTTACTCATTCTTTCTTTGCTGTGTTTGTCTGTCGTTTTAGTGTCCGTATTCATTTGTTTCAGGTTTTTTAATACCCAAAAAAACAAAGAGCAAGAGCAAACTGCACAGCTTAAAAGCTTAGAGCTTCAATTACATGAAGCTTCGATGACCCTGCGACATCAAGCTGAAAAAAATGAAAACCTCCAGATAGAACTCAGTGAATACAAACTGCTCTACGAAAAATTCAATATAAATTTACATCAAGCTGAAAGGGCGCGTGATGTTGCCCTCAGTGAAGTGCAGCAAAGCACCAGAACTGTCCAGGAAATAAATGCGCGCTTTGATGCTGTGGTTCAAGAGTTAAAACAAGAACGAGAAAAAAATGCCGAACAAGTATCTCGCAATGCTCACTTAGATAAAATGGCCCGTGCCTTTGAAGTGAAAGCCGAAGAAAACGAGCTTAAGTTTCAGGATAAACGCCAACAACTGGTTTTGCTTCAAACGAAATATGAAGAAAAAATAGAGCAGTTCAATGTCTTGAATACGACTTACACGCAGTTAAAAACTGAGTTGGATGAGCGTCAAAATAGTCACCAAAAACAACTTTCCCAATTTGATGAACAAAAGAAAGCCTTAAGTGAGCAATTCAAGCTTCTAGCCAATGACATTTTAGATACAAAATCTAAAGCGCTTCAAGAAACCAATCATCTCAGTCTGTCTTCAGTGATGAACCCCTTCAAAGAGACGATTGATAGCTTTAAAAAAGAAGTACAAGAAATACATCATCGTGAAACTACCCAGCAAGGGGAGCTTCGTAAAGAGCTCGAGACCCTAAAAGAACTTAACCAAAAAATTACAACTGAAGCACATGAACTTTCAACCGCCCTGAAAGGGCAGAAAAAGCTACAAGGTAACTGGGGAGAATTAGTTTTAGAAAATGTGCTAGAACGCTCAGGCTTGCAATTAGGAAAAGACTATAAGCGCGAAGTGTCAATTACCACCGAAGAGGGTAGGCAGCGCCCTGATGCCATCGTGTATCTGCCTCAGGGCAAGCATTTAATAATCGATGCTAAAGTCTCACTCAATGCTTACACGCGATACATCAATAGTGAAGATGAAGTGGTGCGAAAACAAGCATTAGCAGAACATGTCTCAGTCATGGGACAAAGAATTAGTGAGTTGGCAGATCGTGACTATTATAAACTGCCTGGTTTAAACTCACCTGAAATTGTATTTATGTTTGTTCCAATTGAATCTGCCTTTGTCGAAGCGCTTAAAGCCGATGAAACTTTATTTCAAAAAGCGATTGAAAATAATGTCTTGGTCGCAACGCCGACTACCTTATTAACCAGCTTAAATATAGTGCGTCAGTTATGGCGTTATGAAGATCAGAACAAACATACGGTCGCATTAGCCACAAAAGCCGAAACGGTATTTAAAAAGCTCAATGCTTTTCTTGGCAGCTTTGAAAGTATCAAAAAGGGCTTGGATAAAGCTAATGAAGCCTATGTCAAAGCAGAAGGACAGCTAGTTAGTGGAAAAGGTAACTTGGTCAAGCAGGTTGGAGAATTTAAAAACCTAGCACCTGCTATCAAGGCTGAATTACCTTCATACTTTACTGAGAAAGCGGAACTGGAAATTGATTACATATCTGTAGATCAATTAGAAACACTAGAAGATACTGCGATGAGTCTTGAAGATGAAAGTAGTGACGCTAAATAGTTTATTGAGTATTACTGTATTCAAAATCTTGTTTTTTCGGCTTGAAAGATACCGACCAATTTCATGTTTTTCAGTGTGTTAATGATTAAGTTTAAGGTAAACTTGAATATGTTTTTTCTCTCTATATGGACATCTTTATGCTAAAGCATATTCTTATGGTTGCCTTTGCTGGAGCCATAGGCGCTGTTTGTCGCTATAGCGTCGTAAACTATATTGGTGGCCGTTACTTTCCTTGGGGAACGATGACAGTGAATGTCCTGGGTTCAGCCATTATGGGGGCCGCCTTTGTTATTATTATGGAAAAAGGCTTAGTCTCTGCAGACATGAAACCGCTTGTTATGACAGGTTTTTTGGGTGCATTTACGACTTATTCAGCATTCTCATTAGAAGCTTGGCAACTTCTAGATAGGGGGGAATGGGTTTCGGCGCTTTCTTATGTTCTGGGAACCACTTTGCTTTGTATATTTGCTCTATTCATTGGCGTGTTGATGGCACGCTCTACACTATAAACCAAGAAGATTAAGAAGTTTCATTATGTTAGATCCTAAATTAGTCCGTGCACAAACTGAAGAAATTGCAAAAAAACTCGCCATCAAGAAATATGAGTTCGACTTACCGCTTTTTTCGACGCTCGAGGAAAAAAGAAAATCACTTCAAGCTTTGACGGAAGAGCTTCAAAATGAACGTAATACCCGTTCAAAATCGATAGGTAAAGCGAAGTCTGCTGGTGAAGATATTGCGCCATTAATCGCTGAAATGGATGATGTTGGTGCTAGATTAGAAACAGCAAAGGTGGAGTTTAAAGATCTTCAAGATCAGCTTAATGACTTTTTTGCAGGTATGCCCAATCTTCCTGACGATGCGGTACCTTCAGGTCTCTCTGAAGATGATAATGTTGAAGTGCTTAAGTGGGGCGAACCTAAAACCTTCGACTTCGAAGTTAAAGATCATGTCGCTTTAGGTGATCAAGCCAAGTTAATGGATTTTGAAACCGCAAGCAAATTGACTGGATCACGCTTTGTCGTGTTGAGAAGGCAATTCGCTAAGCTTCATCGGGCACTTGCTCAGTTTATGCTTGATACCCATACAGAACAAAATGGTTATGAAGAAACTTATTTGCCTTACGTTGTAAATAGCGATTCCTTGTTCGGTACAGGGCAATTACCTAAGTTTGAAGAAGACTTATTTAAACTGTATGCAGATCGGGATTTTTATCTGATTCCTACAGCTGAAGTTCCTGCTACTAATATCGTGCGTGATGAGATTATTGAAGCCAAAGATTTGCCCATTAAGTTTGTTTGTCACACGCCATGCTTTAGAAGTGAAGCCGGTTCTTACGGGCGTGATGTCCGTGGAATGATTCGTCAGCATCAATTTGATAAAGTTGAAATGGTACAAATTGTTCGCCCTGAAGATTCTGAAGCGGCATTAGAAGAAATTACCGGCCATGCAGAAGATATCTTACAAAAGCTGGGCTTGCCCTACCGAAAGGTTCTGCTTTGTGGGGGGGATCTAGGTTTTTCAGCAGCCAAAACCTACGATTTGGAAGTGTGGCTACCTGGTCAGAATGCTTATCGAGAAATTTCATCTTGTAGTAATACGCGTGACTTCCAAGCACGAAGAATGCAAGCTCGCTGGCGCTCTCCAGAAGAGAAAAAACCACAACTGGTTCATACTCTAAATGGTTCTGGTTTGGCCGTGGGTCGCACCATGATTGCGGTGATGGAAAACTATCAACAAGCTGATGGTTCTATCAAAGTACCAGAGGTGCTCATTCCCTATATGGGTGGCCTCGACGTCATTACAAATAAGGCCTGATATGGAGTTTCTTCCTTTATTTTTTGATCTAAAACAAAGCACAGCCCTGGTATTTGGAGATACCCCTGCTGCTGCTCGTAAAATTGAAGTGTTATTAAGAGCTAAGTGTCGGTGTATTTCTATTGCAGAGTCTCTTAACGAACCAGGCCTTTTAGCGCTTCAAGAGAACGGCTTGTTCAGTCATAAAAATTCAGTGAGTGAGGCCCTTTGGTCGCAGGCTCAATTGGTTGTTGCTGCAAGTGGCGCGGTTGAGGCAGATGAGCAAATATCGAAAGATGCCAAGCAACGAAAATTACCGGTTAATGTTGTGAATCGGGCCGACTTAAGTAGCTTTATCTTTCCTTCAATCATTGATCGCTCACCCTTAATCGCAGCAGTATCAAGTAGTGGTGAGTTGCCGATATTAACGCGTTTAATGAGAAGCCGCCTAGAATCATCGATTCCACATGCTTTTGGTCGCTTAGCGACCATAGCGTCTGAATATCGGGATCAGGTTAAAGAATCATTGAAAGGGATTAATGCAAGAAGACGTTTTTGGGAAAAACACCTCGAAGGTCAATTTGCAGATTTAATTTATTCAGGGAGAGAGCAAGAAGCTGAAGCCTTATTAAGTGCCGCAATTTCAGCAATAGATACAGGTGAATTGACCAATGATGGTGAGGTCTACTTGGTAGGGGCAGGTCCGGGCGATCCAGACCTTCTAACCTTCAAGGCTTTACGTTTAATCAGACAAGCTGATGTGGTTTTGTATGATCGGCTGGTGTCAGATCCTATTTTAAAGTTAGTCAGACAAGATGCTGAGATGATCAATGTCGGCAAAGAGCGCTCTAATCATCTCGTTCCACAAGAGTCGATTAATGATTTGCTCGTACGTCATGCCAAGACCGGCAAGCGTGTATTGCGCTTAAAAGGGGGGGATCCCTTTATCTTTGGTCGGGGCGGAGAAGAAATTGAAAGTTTGGCCGAAGAGGGCATAAACTTTCAAGTCGTGCCGGGTATAACCGCTGCTTCTGGTTGTGCGGCTTATTCTGGTATTCCTTTAACACATAGAGACTATTCACAGTCAGTACGTTTTATTACCGGGCATCTGAAAAATAATTCCTGTGATCTACCTTGGGTTGAGTTTGTTCAACCAAACCAAACCTTAGTATTTTATATGGGCTTAACGGGTTTACCTGTTATCACACAGTCACTCATTAGTCACGGTATGCCATGTTCAACACCTATAGCGCTCATATCAAAAGGAACTACGCGTGAGCAACGAGTAGTAACGGGCACGCTTGAGACAATAGTAGGCTTGGTCGAAGCAGCAAAACTGCCGGCACCGACGCTTATTATTATTGGTGAAGTGGTGAACCTACGGGAAAAGTTGAATTGGAAGAGTTAAGCTTAATTTTTTACATTAACTATTAATAAGAATTAAAAAAGGTGGCAATTAGCCACCTTTTTTAATTCTATGTATTGAGTCACTCACATTAGCGATTCGGTAACACATCTTTCAGTTTTTTATGCATTTCACGTATTGATTTTTCTGTGGTTTCCCAATCAATACAGGCATCTGTTACTGAAACACCATACTTAAGCTGAGATAAATCAGAAGGAATGGATTGGTTTCCGAAGTTCAGGTTACTTTCGACCATTAATCCTACGATTGATTTATTGCCATCTAATATCTGGTTAGACGCATCATGCATGACCAATGGTTGAAGATTGGCATCTTTGTTGGAATTTGCATGACTGCAATCAATCATAATATTTTTCTTTAATCCAGATTTCTCAAGTTCTTGTTCGCATAAGGCTACATTCACTGAATCGTAGTTTGGCTTGCCGCCACCACCACGAAGCACAACGTGAGAGTAAGGGTTGCCCTTGGTTCTAATGATTGAAACTTGGCCTGCATTGTTTATGCCTAAAAAGCTATGCGGATGCGATACGGAATTTAAGGCATTCATGGCAACGCCTAAGCCGCCATCAGTACCATTTTTAAAGCCAATCGCAACGGAAAGGCCGCTACTCATTTCACGATGGGTCTGAGACTCTGTCGTGCGTGCACCGATTGCAGACCAAGAAATAGTATCTTGCAGGTATTGTGGTGAAATAGGGTCAAGCGCTTCTGTCGCTGTTGGCAAACCAATTTCTGATATATCAATTAATAATTGACGACCAATATGAAGGCCTTGTTGAATGTCAAACGAATCGTCTAAGTGTGGATCGTTTATCAAGCCTTTCCAGCCGACAGTCGTTCTAGGTTTTTCAAAGTAAACGCGCATGACTAAATAAAGTGTATCGCTGACTTCATCCGCTAGGGCTTTTAGTTTAAGTGCGTATTCTTTAGCTGCTTTGATGTCATGAATTGAACAAGGTCCAACCACAATGAATAAGCGGTGGTCTTTTCGATCAAGAATATTATTAACCGTTTGACGGCCTTCAGTAACTGTTTTAATTGCCGCTTCAGTTAAAGGAATTTCTGACTTTAATTGTTCTGGTGTAATAAGAAGTTCTTGTGAAGCAATATTCACATTATCTAATTTTTGAGTCATTTTTATCTCTACTTATTTCGTAATTAAGCTTTTGTATGCTTTTCTTGAGCTATAGTAATTAAGTAATCATAAATTATCAGTTATGTTGCTGTATTCGTTGCCGTAATGCAATGACTCAGCGCAAGTTACAAAGAATTTTCTTTAGATTATTTTTTGCCAACTATACTGTTAAATTGTTTAAACTCTAATTCAAAAGTGTGTCAGTTATTATGAAGTTTATCTTCATTAAACAAACATTATATACCTGCTTTTGCATTCGCCTTTTAATCTTCTTAGGAAGCCAGTTGTTACCATGAGCAAACTAAAATGGGATGCTTCCTCGCTGCGATTAGTTATTCAGCATTTACGAGTGCCAGAGCTTATATATCCTTTCGAGCTTACTTCGTCCGATGCTGTTGGGGAAAGAAATCTCCAAATCAATACCCTGCTTAAATTATGTCAATTACGCTCTAATGAACATGAGGAAACCCTATTAAAAGAGTTGAATAAACAATTTTCCGGAAAAGGCGTTTTTACTCAAGCTAATAATTTAGCTTTCTTATTAGATCGGGTTTTTGATGTTTGGTTAAGGAAAAATAATTTTTGTGACCAGTTAAATCGTATTTTTTCTAATTGGCGATTTCTGTTCTTTAAATGCATGCTGTTGACCTATGCCAAAAACTTAGATCTAGATAATATAAAACAGCGAGAAATGGCGTTAGGGAATTTTTCTTCCATGCTTGAATCAATAGCTGTGTATGCGAAAAGCTGGAGCCCTATACCGAAACGTTCACAATCTATTTTTCTAGATCAATTAGTGGCAATTGAAACCGCTTTCGAGGATCAGCAAGACTTTAACGATGCCATCTTAAATCAATGCGCGACCAACTGGTTTGCATTTCTCGAAAAGCAAAAAGAAAAAGTAGATAAGATTTCAGAGCGTTTGATCGTGTCGGAATCAAAGAAGAATAAGTCTCAATATTGTCTTTGGTTAGCCTATCACTATCTAAATGTTTTATTTAATAAGCGACAAGTCCCTCAAGTACTGCAGGACTTTATTCAAGAATACTGGGTTCTGGTTGTGGCGAAAAAAATTGAACAGTATTTGCCCGATAATAATGTGAGCCGCGAAGCCATTGTGGTTGGTTCATATTACGAAGAGTTGGACGTTTTGTGCAAAAATATTGTAAGAGTATTTTGTCATAAAGGAGAAAGCGGTTTTCAATTAGCAGATCAAATTATTGATGAACTGCAAAAAATGAGTGAAGGCATAGGTTTACCTGCTAATGTATTTGTTAACGAAAAGGAGGAGCATCAATCTGCTTTCTTCTCTATAGATGCAGCTTGGGATGCATTGTCTGAGACCTTGTTAGGCTTATTGCAAGGGCAGGAATACCTTGCGATCAATACATTTCACCCTTTGCTTATCCCTGATTTTCTTCGGCAAACATATGGTAGTACAGAGCAGTTTAAGGCCGATGCCCTTAGCCTTAGTGATTTAAAGTTATGTATCGGCGATTGGTTTGTTTTTAATGATCAGAATGATGTGTTTACTATTAAGCTTATCGCCAGTTTTGATCAGTCGCAGCAGTTGCTTTTCAGCAATTATTTAGGGATGAAATCTGCACAATTCAGTTTTCAAGATTTCAAAAATAGAATGGCTGATGGCAGTTTAAAAAGACTGCCCAAGGGGCAAATCTTCTCTGGGGTTATTGATCAAGCTATAAAAGGCTTATCTAAAGTAGCTCAAAATCAGAAACAGGCTCGTTTGGTAGCTGCTGAAAAGGCCAAGGCAGAAGCTGAAAGGTTGCTCGAGGGTAGAAGAAAGTCTGATGAAGCTGCAAATCAGCGTGCGGTTGAAATTGCACAAAGAACTCAGCAATTGATGGAAAAGCGGGCTGATAAGCAAAGACTTGAAAAAGAAAGTGCTGTATTAGATATAATTCGTTTATTTAAACTGGGTGCCTGGATTTCAATTGAAAATGATGGTGAGGCTCAACGATTCAAACTTGTGGTTAAGTTAGCTGCCACCGGAAAATATGTTTTTGTTGATAGGCTAGGTGTCAAACGTCGTGAATTTTTAGAGGCTGACTTGATGCAGGCTATTCAGAGTGAACAAGTGAAGGTGCTAAGTGATGGTGCAGAATTTGAAGATAGTTTACAGCGTGTTGTCAGTAGATTGAGAATGTCTAAATAAATTTGGAATCGCTTACTATGTAGGCTAATAGGTCGAATGTAAAAAATAAGAGAAAATGCATGAGTGACAAATTTTATAAAGATTACTTCAATGTTGATGAAAAAAGAGAAGAAGCACGCTTAAATGTTGCTGCGAGTATCTTTATTGAAACGGTTTCCAGTGAGCCACATTCAAATCAAGAAGCTCACGTGGTCGAGTGTGAATGTGTTGATCTTTCTGCAAATGGTTTGCAAGTGCTTGTGCCCGAACCCTTGATTAGTGGTGCCATCCATACTTTGATTATTGAAATTGATAATGATGATAAGGTATACAGGCTCATTGCTGAAGTGAAATGGGTTAAGCCCTATAAATCCGAGTTCTTAACCGGGCTGATGTTATATGATTCAGATGGTACTGAAATTATCGACTGGAAATTTATGATGTCTAAATTCTTGAACTAGTGCTTATAAATTTTGTTTTATTTTTAAGCACTAGTTTCTTTAATTAACGCTATTCGTCATCCAATAATTCAGTTTCTTCGAATTCATCAGGTGCACCGAATAGAGATTTCTTGTCAAATTCGCTGGCAGCCTCTTCGATGGAGAAGCCACCATCAGGGCCTAGGGTATTTAATGAGGGAATAGGCTCATCATTAATAAATGCCATTGCATCCGTTGCAGTGATAGCGGAGCCTTCTTCCATTAATATATGACCGTATGCTGGATATGAAACCAAGGTCGCATTGCCCAGTTCTTTTTTCCAGCGATTTGCATGATTAAAATCTCCCCACTTATCGGATTCTCCCCACATGACTAATGTTGGAATACTAATATCACCAAGGTCGATAAGCATACCTTGTTCCATTAGTGTTCTTACCATGGTCATTTGTATGACGTTGCTATGGTGAGCGCCTTCACTCTGGGACAGGTTCATAAACCGTTGGCGATTTTCAGGTGTAATCTTTAGTGGGTTGCCATAGAAATGTTCAAGTATGCTGCTTGTGACAGTTGAAGGTTGTACATAGCGATTGAAAACGTCCATGCCCGGCACGGTCATATAGTTTAATATCCAGGGCACTTCTTGTTGAAAACCCATGGGAGTCATCAGAATTAATTTCTCTAGTTTTTCGGGATGTTGGTGAGCAGCATATTGGGCTGCCAGATAACCGCTATAAGAGCTACCCACTAAGGAGAATTTTCGGATATTTAGATCTTCAATAAAATATTCAAGCGTGTGAGATAGATAATTGCTACTCAGGTTCTCAGGGCAGGTCTCTTCGGGATCAGATACACAATGAGGTGCACTGGTTAAGCCTGAACCAGGCAGGTCTAGGGCAATGACTCTAAAATTTTGGCTTAAGGTGTTAATCCATTCGTTCCAAACATGCATGGATCCCATTTCCCCGTGCACTAGAACTACAACAGGGCCTTCGCCGACATCGCGGTAATGGATCATGGTATCAAAATCATTTTTGATCCATTTAGAATCTGGAAAACTATATTTATTACCGATATACCAATCTGGTAATTCAGAAAAGCCTAAAAAACTAAATAGGGATGTTGATGTTTTAGATGCATTTTTTATGTTTGCACAGCCGCCAATTATAAGTGTGAAAAGCACTGTTATAATCGGCAAAGTAGAAGTTAAGAAAACTTGAAGACGTTTCACTTTATGTATCCATCATTTTAATTTAACGCCGTGCAGATTCTGATTAATGAAACCAAACTAAACGGTCAGGCAAGAGTAACAGTTTGTGAGTGAATGTTTCAGTGACGCAGTGCTTAAAACAGAGTTTGGAATAGACAAACTTGGTGAGAAACTTGTCCGCTCATCAAAAGCTTGGTCACTCTTTATCCAGCGGAGCCATCCCTGTGGTATTAAATCCGCCATCGACATACAGAATCTCACCGCTAATTCCGCTGGCTAAATCTGAACACAGGAATGCAGCAGCATTGCCTACTTCATCAATCGTCACATTACGTCTTAACGGTGTTTGCTTTTCATTTTCTGAAAGCATTTTTCTAAAACTTTTGATCCCGGATGCTGCCAAGGTTCTGATAGGGCCTGCTGAAACGGCATTGACACGTGTTCCTTCAGGGCCAAGACTTGCGGCCATGTATTTTACATTGGCTTCTAAGCTTGCCTTTGCGAGCCCCATTACATTGTAATTCGGCAGGGTTCTTTCAGCACCTAAGTAGGTAAGTGTCAGTAAGGAGCCATTTCGTCCTTGCATCAATTTTCTAGAGGCTTTCGCCAGCGCTACAAAGCTATAGGAACTAATGTCGTGAGCAATGTGAAAGCCTTCACGCGTTGTAACATCGACATAATCACCGTCTAGCTCATGCGCGGGTGCGTAGCCAACAGAGTGAACAATAATATCTATACCATCCCATACTTTTGAGATGTCATCAAAAACAGCATTAATTTCTTCGTCCTTGGCGACATCACAAGGAAGAATTATCTGGCTATTCCACTGTTCTCCGAACGTTTCTACACGCTTTTTAAGTTTCTCATTTTGATACGTCAGGGCAATTTCAGCGCCTTCTCTATGCATGGCATTGGCAATACCTGTAGCGATAGAAAGTTTACTGGCGATGCCGACAATCAGTACTTTTTTACCTGCTAGAAATCCCATAGTATAGTCTCTATATTGTTTGTGAAGGCTTAAAGATGATGATAGAACGAACGCAATATAACATGGTGCGTTCATCTGTTATGAGTAAAAATAAGCCGCTTCCAATAAGTTTTTTGTATATGTTTCTTTAGGCGAATTAAATATTTCATCGCATGAGTTTTGTTCGACAATTTGGCCTTGTTTCATGACCATTACATGGTGGCTAAGTGCTTTGACGACGGCTAGATCGTGGCTTATAAAAATATATGCAATACCATGCTTTGCTTGAATGTCTCTTAATAATTCAACGACTTGCCCTTGAACGGTTCGATCCAAAGCCGAAGTGGGTTCATCCAGAATGATTAATTTAGGCTTCAGTACCAAGGCTCTGGCAATGGCAATGCGCTGTCTCTGGCCGCCTGAAAATTCATGGGGGAAGCGGTGCCGTGTTTGAGCATCGAGCCCGACTTCTTCCAAGGCATCGATAATTATCTTCTCTCTTCCGGCTTTGTCAGAAATATTATGGATCAGCAAACCTTCTTCAATAATCTGAAAGATGGACATTCGAGGACTTAAGCTACCGTAAGGGTCTTGAAATACGATCTGCATATCACGGCGAAAGGATCTGAATTCAGCTTGATTTAAACCCTGAATTTCTTGGCCTTCAAAAATGACGGTGCCAGTAGAAGGTAGTAGTTTTAGTAAGGCTAAACCAAAAGTAGTCTTTCCTGAGCCGCTCTCACCAACAATGCCTAAGGTTTCACCAGCTTTTAATTGGATCGAAATATCGTTAGCCGCTTTTAAATAGTCAGTTGTCTTCCCCCAAAAGCTTGTTTTCTTTGGGAACCAGACATTTACTTTTTCACTCGATAAAATGACCGGGCTCTTCTCTGGGATAGGGTGAGGAATGCCTTTCGGGTCTGAATGGATAAGTTTTTCAGTGTAAGCTTCTTTAGGTGAAGCAAAAATTTCAGATGTGGCGCCGCTTTCAATCACCCTGCCGTGATGCATTACAGCTACTGAATCAGCATAATGTTTCACAATATTCAGGTCATGAGAAATAAGAATGACAGACATTCCAAGCTTTTTCTGAAGGGATTTAATCAACTCCAGCACTTGTTTCTGGACGGTCACATCCAGTGCTGTGGTGGGTTCATCAGCAATTAATACCTCGGGCTCGTTAGCTAAAGCCATGGCGATCATGACACGTTGTTTTTGTCCGCCAGATAGTTGGTGAGGGTAGGCGTTTAAACGCTCTTCAGGATTTGGAATGCCGACCAAATTCAATAACTCAATGACTTTGTGCTTGATGGCTAAGGGTGTTTTTTTAGTTCTCTTTAAATCCGCCGCAGCAATAGCAAGTTGTTTGTTGTGTAAAAGAATGGATTCGCTAATTTGCTTTTCAATAGTATGCAGCGGGTTCAGTGAGGTCATCGGTTCTTGAAAGATCATGCCGATTTTAGCGCCACGAATGCTGCGCATCTGTGCATCGCTTATTTTGAGTAGATCTTTGCCATTAAATAGAATTTCGCCTGTCGGATAAGATACTTTCTGTTTAGGGTGTAAGGCTAAAATAGCTTGAGCGGTGACCGACTTGCCTGAACCGCTTTCTCCGACAATAGCCAAGGTTTCACCCTTATAGAGATTGAGTGACACATCTTTGACTGCCTCAATAACATTCTCGCCCTGAGAAAAACACACAGAGAGGTTTTTAATTTGAATTTGGGTATCTTTGTTCACTTGCTCTTTCATTAATTGTTCGCTTGTATTTTCTGAAGACATTAGGCTTTCCTCGGGTCGAAAGCATCACGAACGGCTTCACCAATAAATACTAATAAAGACAATATGACGGCTAAGACAATAAAGGCTGAAGCTCCAAGCCAAGGCGCATGAAGGTTGGTCTTACCTTGTGCAATTAACTCGCCTAAAGAGGGGGATCCGGGTGGTAAGCCAAAACCTAAAAAGTCTAAAGAGGTCAGGGTGGTAATCGAGCCTGTGAGTATAAAGGGCATAAAGGTCAATGTGGCTACCATCGCGTTGGGTAGCATGTGCGTGAACATAATACCTTTATTATCGAGGCCTAATGCTCTTGCTGCACGAACATATTCTAGGTTTCGTGCACGCAAAAACTCGGCGCGCACAACATCCACCAAGCCCATCCAACTAAATAACAACATAATACCTAGTAACCACCAAAAGTTCGGCGTGATAAAGCTAGTCATGATGATTAGTAAAAATAACACGGGCAAACCCGACCATATTTCGATAAAACGCTGTCCGAATAAGTCGACTTTCCCACCATAAAAGCCTTGTAAGGCGCCTACGACGACCCCAACGATTGAACTGAATATGGTCAAGGCTAAGCCAAATAAAACAGAGATTCTGAAACCATAAATCAGCCTAGCAACGACATCGCGCGCTTGGTCATCTGTACCTAACCAATTTGCATTAGAAGGTGGTGCAGGGGCAGGAACCTCAAGGTTATAATTAATCGTGTCGTAGCTATAGCGAACCAAAGGCCACAACATCCAGCCTTTTTCATTGATTAACTCAGCGACATATTCATCACGGTAATCTGCTTCGGTCAGGAAGTCGCCACCAAACGTTGTTTCTGAATAGGTGTTAAAAATTGGGAAATAAAGTTGTTCATCATACGAAACAACAACAGGTTTATCGTTCGCAATGAGTTCTGCAAAGAGAGTTGTGACAAAGAGAAAACTGAAAATAATTAAAGAGTAAAAGCCACGCTTATTCTTTCGAAAATTAATCCAACGGCGCTTATTTAGGGGAGTCCATGATGAAGGCGTAAAAATATGCATTATTGCTCCCTACTCGAAAAATCGATGCGCGGGTCAATAAAGACATAGGTTAAATCGCTGATTAGTTTCAATATTAAGCCCATTAATGTGAATACATAGAGCGTGCCGAACATGACGGGGTAGTCGCGGTTTAATACGGCCTCAAAACCTAGAAGACCTAAGCCATCCAAAGAGAAAATAACTTCTATTAACATCGAACCAGTGAAGAAAATACCGATCAGGGCGCTGGGCATCCCTGCAATCACAATCAACATGGCATTACGAAATACATGGCCGTACAATATACTTCGATCAGTTAAGCCCTTGGCGCGAGCGGTAATCACATATTGCTTGTTAATTTCGTCCATAAAGGAATTTTTGGTTAACATCGTCAGCGTTGCAAAGCCACCTATCACAATCGCTGTAACGGGTAATACTAGATGCCAAGCATAATCGAGAATCTGCTCTGTGAACGTCATCGTATCAAAGTCGGGTGAAGTAAGTCCGCGCAGTGGGAACCAGTCCCAATAACTCCCGCCAGCAAAAAGCACAATCAGGATGACGCCAAATAGAAAACCGGGAATGGCATAGCCAATAATAATGACGCTGCTTGTCCAGAGGTCAAACTGCGAGCCATCTTTGATGGCTTTTTTGATGCCCAGAGGAATAGAAATTAAGTAGATGATCAAGGTTGACCAAAGGCCTAATGATATCGATACCGGCATTTTTTCCAATACCAAGTCTGTGACACTTTTATCCCGAAAAAAACTTTCGCCAAAATCGAAGACGGCGTAGTTTTTGATCATGATAAAAAAACGTTCATAAGCCGGTTTATCAAAGCCATAAAGTTTTTCAATTCGAGCGACGAGTTCTGGGTCGAGCCCTTGCGCACCGCGATACTTTGAATTGCTGCTGGAAGAGCTGACGGAAGAGCTATTGTTAGTGGCAACTTCGGCGCCACCACCCAAGCGGGCTTGAACATCTGAATCCATGCCCTGAATCTGCGCCAGCATGCGCTCGACCGGGCCACCTGGTGCGGCTTGAACAATAATAAAATTTAACAGCATGATTCCCAAAAGTGTGGGAATCATGAGTAACAAACGTCTGAGAATGTAGGCGCTCATGGTTGTTTGAACCACCATGTATCAATTGATACGCCAGATTTTGGTGAAACCTTAGGGTGAGCCAGTTTATTTGAATAGGCAATCCGTTCTACAGGGTTAAACCAATTAGGAATAACATAATGACCCGCTAACAAAACCCTATCCAATGCCTGGGTGCGCGTTACTAAAGCTTTTCTATCGGGAGCACTAATCACCAACTCGATTAACTGATCAATAGCAGGCGAAGAGATACCCGCTAAATTCCGCGAACCTTCTGTATTGGCTTTCGAAGAATGCCAATACTCACGTTGTTCATTGCCTGGTGAGTTGGATTGCCCAAAGCCGCCAACCATCACATCGAAGTCAAAAGAGCGGCGGCGATTGATATATTGTGTGGTATCGACAACACGTATCACTGCTTCGATACCTAACTTTTCAAGGTTTTTAATGAAAGGCTGAACGACACGCTCGAAATCTTTCTGGTAGAGTAAAAATTCAAAAGTGAACGTTTTTTTGGTTTTTGCATTAATTAAGTGGTTATTTTCAATTATCCAGCCTGCCTCTTTCAATAATTTACTCGCTTTACGTAAGTTTTTGCGAATTGAATTGGGGGCTTTTGTCGAAGGAGAGTTAAATTCACTGGTGAAAACCCTATCAGGGATTTGTCCTTTTAAAGGGGAAAGTATTTCAAGCTCTTCTTGGGAGGGTAAGCCGCTAGAGGCTAATTCAGAGTTTTCAAAATAACTTTGGCTGCGTGCGTATTGCCCGTTAAATAAGTTTTCATTCGTCCACTCAAAATCGAAGGCATAACTTAAGGCTTCGCGAACACGTTGATCTTTGAACAAGTCACGACGAGTGTTAATAATAAAGGCTTGCATACCAGCCGGCTGCTCATGCGATATTTCTTCTTTTATTAACTCGCCCGAATCAAACTTCTGCCCGGTATAGGCATTCGCCCAATTTCTGGCCGTGCTTTCAACACGAAAATCATATTCACCTGCCTTAAAAGCTTCGAGAGCAACGGTGTTGTCTTTGTAGTATTCATAGACAATCTTATCGAAGTTGTAACGCCCTTTATTAACGGGTAGGTCTTTTGCCCAGTAATTTTCATCTCGTTTTAAGGTGACTGTTCTTCCTGGGTTTACACTTTCAATGATATAAGGGCCATTGCCTACAGGAATATTTAGGGAAGATTTTCCGAAATCATGTTTTGTCCAATAGGCTTTAGAGAAAATAGGAACTTGCCCCAGAATCAAAGGTAATTCTTTATTCTGGTTAGTTTTAAAGATGAACTGGATGGTCAGTGGATTAGTGATTTTAATGGATTCTACATCCGCATAATAGGCACTGAAAAAAGGGCTGGCTTGCTCATGCGTTGTTAGAGTCTTGAAGCTAAATTCGACATCTTCAGCACGAATAGCACTGCCATCACTAAATTTTGCATTTGGATTTAAGTAAAAAGTCACCGAAGAGCGATCTTCAGGCATGTAAATTCGTTCCGCAATCAAGCCGTATTCGCTAAAGGCTTCATCTTGTGAGTGTTCAGTCAGGCCTTGGTAGAGATATGAAACACCTGCTGCGGCTACGCCTTTAATAATATACGGGTTGAAACTATCGAAGTTGTCACCCACCACTGCTAACTTAAGCGTTCCACCTTTCGGTGCGCTAGGATTGGTATAGTCAAAATGAGAGAACTCAGGGGCATATTTAAGTTCGCCGTGCATAGCCAAACCATGTTGGCCAGGTGCTTCTTCTGAAGAGAAGGCTGGCAGTGAACAAAGTGAGAATAAGAAAAATGAGCGGACAAAGATTTTAAATACAGTCATATAGTTTCAAATTATTGTTAGGAATGAAGAAAAAATATCGTAATGCTTAATAATAGAAGCGTCTAGCGCTTTAGCTATGTTTAAATTTACAAATAATTAAATTAAGACACTAATACAGCTAATCAGAAATATGAAGTATAAACTTTTGAAAAATGTAACAAGTTTCTATTTCAGTTCAGTTTTCTTTTCGCCACATCGTTTACACTTAAAACTCGTCACTAAGCGGCCTTGTTTGACGTCAAACTGTGAATTGCTAACAACTTCCCATTTATGAAAACCATTTTTGCATAAGGTTTTACCTTTGTGCTTTTCTTGAAGAGACGGTTTTTTAAAAGGAAGAACATTAGACATGGGCGTTTCCGAGAAGTGTAAAAAAAGCTATTATCGCTGATTATTTAAAATACAGGCTAATTTTTTTCATGCTACCAAGTCGTTATCGTGGCCGCTACTCACTTTTTATTCTACTCAGCCTGCTTGTGCATTTCACTGTTATTGTTGTTTTGTTCTGGAGTGGCGAAAAACAAGACGAAGCGGTTAAAGAAGATAAAACGGTTACAGTAACGCTTAAACAAACAGAAGAGCCTAAGAAAGAAGAGCCTAAGAAAGAAGAACCGAAGAAAGAAGAGCCTAAGAAAGAAGAACCGAAGAAAGAAGAGCCTAAGAG
>JBFJZQ010000024.1:0-17926 GCA_041622015.1 Oleiphilaceae bacterium | reverse complement strand
TATGTCTATGATCATATCACCGGTTTAAAGTTATTTGGGAAAACAGCATTTTTTGTTAAAGCAAGTGATGGTTTCACAACGTTTTTACGCAAGCCAGATGCGGATGCCTTTGCTAGTAAGTCAGGCGGATCGGTCATGGACCTGGAAGGCGCACTAGCTTCATTGCAAGGCTAATGATACTGAGCGCCCATTTAGTTGGGCGCAAATAAAATCAGTCATCTGGTCAAGTCTGTCATGCGAATTTCAATCTGCTGATAAAGTCAGACGCATAAATAATATTTTGAGGATTAATCATGAGCAAGCAAAACATTGTTTTAGGGGTAATAGCTGGATGTGGCCTTTCGTCTATGGTGTTGGCCGAGACTAGCCTTCAGGAAGCTATTAAAGGGGGAACGGTTAACGGTAATCTTAGATCCCATTACAATATGTGGGACTATGGAACAGCAACAGATCAAAATGCTTTTGCCTTAGGGGGCGCATTAAGAGCAGAAACCGGTGCTATCGGCTGGGCTAAATTTGGTCTCGGCTATTATACGGCGCAAGACTTAGATACCAATGACTCCAATCCTGCCAAGGTGGATGGTCGAATGGGAAGTGATTTGGAAGTGCTCGGTGAGGCCTATGTTACACTTTCTGGTCCTGACAGTACGCTGACTTTTGGTAGGCAAAAAATCAATACGCCTTTTGCCAATCCGGGTGATGCGTTCATAATTCCTGTGACCTTTGAAGGTGTGAGCGTAAGTAATAAAAGTATTTCAAATCTGACCTTGACAGCAAATTACCTAACGACTGTTAAAAGCCGAAATAGTGACAGCTTTGTTGATGTAGGTCAGTATTCGACTGGGCGTTATGGCGTTGGCGCTGAGAGTACGGCTGGAACCCTGATCTTGGGTGCTAACTATAAAGCTGAGGGGCTGGCATTACAGGCATGGTACTACCAGTTTGCAGACTTGTTCGACACGATGTATCTCCAAGCGAATTATTCCTTCGCGGGAACTGAATCGATGAAACCATTCGTGGCTGCGCAAATGGGTAGTCAAAGTGATTCCGGGGATAAATTGCTAGGGGAGGTAGACTCTACTTTGTGGGGGGTTCAAGGTGGTGTGGCGATGGGAAAGGCGAAAGTTACACTCGCGTATAATACGGTCTCAGAAGAAACCAGTGCATTTAAGAATGGTGGGTTCTTAGCACCCTATAACTTCTCAACCAGTCCATTATTTACCAATAATATGCTGCAGACACTGGAAAATGGGAATGCAGGTGATGCTGCTAAAATAACTTTTAATTATGATTTTCCTGACACTAAGTTAAAGTTAAGTTATGCCCAATTTGACTTTAAAAATAATGTCCCGGACAGAGATGAGATTGATGCTGATGTGACCTACTCGTTGGATCAATACCAGCCTGGTTTATCGTTAAGATGGAGATTTGCTTTGGTTACGTCTGATACGAAAAGTGTTGAAACAACCAATAATCGTTTCCAGCTTCAATACGTTTTCTAACTGAATCACATGTCTGCCAATGCCTGGCTGAATGTTGGGCAAGGGCAGACCCTTATAACTATAGTTAAAAGAAGTATTCAGTATTTTCAGTCAAACTCAATCGTATTTTCGGCAGATCTTGCTGGCCCTAGTTTTACGCCTTCTTTCCTTGGATTTTTCAGGAAAATGTTTGCGATACGGTTTTGGGTATCTTTAGTTTTGCCTAGCAATTTATTTTATCTTCCCCCTGCTTAAAAAATTCTAATGTTGATCTTACACAGCTAACCTGGCACAAACCCCTATCTACTTGTCTTAATGGTGTGTGTGCGCGTGTAAATTTCGTGCGCCAAATTTGGGTTGTTTTTTGATCAAATGTGCTAAGTCGGCGCATTTTGTGATGTGGTAACGGCTAGCCGGAATGATAGGCGATTCTGTTTGATGATAGAAAGTCTATGAAAAATAGGCACTTATGGAAAGGTAAAACAGCGAGATAAAAGCTGGCATGGCGTATGCGATAACTATTTATCTGTATATAACACGATAGTACAAGTTTGGCGCTTAGTGTCACTGATAACTTGAATCATGCATATAACGAATTTAAGGCTGATGTTTGCATTGTGTCATGTGTATTCGATCAGTTATGAGCTGACAATGATTAATTCACTGAAAATCCGTATGGCTAAGGGGCTGGGTGCTTGGAATAAGTTTGCCTGTAGTTTGTGTGCTATCACCTCAAATAATAAGCTGGAGGTGGATTTAGATGAGGTCTGATAATCTTACACTGACTAAAGAATAGAATGAGCGGATGCGTATTAAAATGCCTGTCGATTAGCCTTTTTTTTTAGT
This sequence comes from Oleiphilaceae bacterium, assembly GCA_041622015.1. GTDB lineage: Bacteria > Pseudomonadota > Gammaproteobacteria > Pseudomonadales > Oleiphilaceae > PZPK01. The sequence continues at coordinate 15,599 of JBFJZQ010000024.1, read as the reverse complement.
AAGGCAAGAGGCCCAAATTGGCTAAGACACCTTATTTTGAATTTACCATTGGAGCTTAAGCATGAACGCTAAACCACGTGTATGGATCATAGATGATGATCGATCAATCCGCTGGATATTAGAAAAAGCGCTTGAAAAAGAGAACCTAGAATTACGTTCTTTTGAGTGTGCAGAAGGTGTGATTCAGATGCTTACACGTGACGCGCCAGATGCAATCATCAGCGATATCAGAATGCCTGGAATGGATGGGTTGACACTTTTGGGAAAAATTCAGAATTTTTGTTTTCAGCGCGGCTTACCTGAAATTCCGGTTCTTATTATGACAGCGCACTCTGATTTAGATAGTGCAGTATCTTCCTATCAAAGTGGTGCCTTTGATTATATCTCCAAGCCTTTCGATCTTGACGATACCGTTGAACTAATTAAAAGAGCCGTTGCCTATTCTTTGGAGCAGAGATCAAAAAACACATCAATTAATCAGGAGGTGCCGATTGAAAGTTCCGAGATAATAGGAAAAGCACACGCCATGCAGGAGGTATTTCGAGCTATTGGACGGCTGTCCCAATCCAATATTACAGTACTCATAAATGGCGAGTCTGGTACCGGGAAGGAGTTGGTTGCACATGCGCTTCATCAGCATAGTCCAAGGGCTAGTGAATCGTTTATTGCTTTGAATATGGCGGCTATTCCTAGGAATCTTATTGAATCAGAATTATTTGGTCATGAAAAAGGTGCATTTACAGGAGCTGACAGTCAACACATAGGCCGCTTTGAGCAAGCTAATGGCGGTACTTTGTTTCTCGATGAAATTGGTGATATGCCAAGTGATACCCAAACACGACTACTGAGGGTGCTCGCGGACGGCGAATTCTATCGAGTTGGTGGCACGTCACCAGTCAAGGTAAATGTCAGAATTATTGCTGCAACCCATCAAAATCTTAAGAAGCTTGTGAATGACGGGATTTTTAGGGAAGACTTATTTCATCGTTTAAATGTCATTCGAATTCATTTACCCAAGCTTGCTGATCGAAGTGAGGACATCCCCAAACTAGCTAATCATTTTCTCAATAAGGCGGCGAAAGAACTGGGTGTCGAAATAAAGGTTCTTCGACCTGAAGCAGCAGATTATCTGTGTACCCTGCCTTGGCCTGGCAATGTTCGTCAGTTAGAAAACGCTTGTCGTTGGTTAACTGTTATGGCAAGTGGCAGAGAGATACATGTAGCGGATTTGCCACCAGAATTATTGAACGATGATCAAAATACGGCTAAATGTATAACTTGGCAAGAAGCGCTCAAGAGGTGGGCCATCCAAGAGCTTACTAAGGGGCAGCATGGAGTCATGCACATAGCGATACCTGAGTTGGAGCGTCAGATGATTGAGACGGTTCTCAGTCATACCGGAGGGCGTAAGAGGGATGCCTCTAGACTATTAGGCTGGGGACGAAATACGCTCGCACGGAAGATTAAAGAGTTGGGTGTGAGCGTGTAAGAATCAGAAACCTAAACGGCTTAAGTATTCCTTTCTATTCCTTAACATTTTTCAAGTGATGTCGCCTAATGACTTTAAATTAGTTTAAAGTCATTAGGCGTATTGGTTTTTTATTATTTGCCGCCATTCTTGTCATGCTTAGAGGATTGCCGGCTAAAGCCACTGTTTAATTAAGCGTATATTTATCTATTTTTCCTTTCAATATTCCTGAGTAGTAATCAAAAAACGTAAAGCTTTTCGCTGCTTCTTCTCGTGTTATCGCCTCCATATTTCTAGCTTTTTTTAGTGTTCACAGGAAAATTATTATCGCGTCAAAAATAAATGGGAGTGATAGGGCTTGGCTGTTCAGGTTTTGATCAAAACTAACTTGTACTAGGTTTGAGGCCAAGCTCTTTTAATTTGTGCGCCAAAATTGGGTTGTTTTTTTTGGAGATGGTCTAACACAGCGCACTCAGGTTATGTATCAAAAACCAAGAGGAAAAAAGTTTGTCAAGATGATAGTTAAAAAAAGCTATAAAAAATAAGAGCTTGAAAAAAACTTTTTGTGAATTCATTAAAGCTGGCACGAGGTATGCGCTAAATATTCATGTAAACATAACACGATAGTACAAGTTTGTTTCTGAATGACATGCATTCAATTGACGAACTTGGATGCTAAATAGGCGTTGAGCATGTGCTCTCGCATCTTTCAACTTGGAGTGGGTTGGACACTATGAATATGAGAGCGGTTGATAAGTGTAACAACAATCAAACTGAGCAAGAAACGAATGAGTTACCTGCTCAAGAAACTATTTTACGACCCGTTAACGAATCATCAATACAGACATTTGTTGATGGAAAAAATGTCGCTGTTGATCTCCAAAGTGAGACTGGAACCTCGAAGAACATGAATCCAAAAAATGATACTTTGAATAAGCAAAGTGCTGGTAATTATGTCGATAAGGACAGTTTGTTAACGAACTTTTTAGACATTTATGAAAAAGCAAAACCTATGGTCATTGGTTCGCTCTCTGTTATTTTCGGACTGGTGATCTGGCATGTGGCAACGGATTATAACGTTAACTTCTTTATAAATTTTGAAAGTATCCCCGGGCCTCTTTCAGTGGGTGGAGCATTTCTTGCGCAACTGGCTGACAGTGAATTCTATATACATATCCTGGTGAGTATGAAGCGCATTCTGATTGCCTATTCCATTGCCGTTTTTTTAGGGATAGGGATAGGGCTTGTAATCGGGCGTTCACGAAACATGCGAGCAGCGGTATCACCTTATATCGAAATAATTCGTCCGATTCCAGCTGTAGCTTGGATACCGCTTGCCATTTTGATGTGGCCTACCGAAGAGTCTTCGATCATATATATCACCTTTTTAGGGGCGCTGTTCCCCATCATCCTCAATACCGTTCATGGCGTTGAGCAAACCCCTGAAGTGCTTGTAAGAGCTGCCTTATCACTAGGTGCCAAGCGTTCGCAAGTATTTAGACATGTTGTGTTTCCGGCCGCATTACCGAGCATTTCTGCTGGCTTGGCTATAGGTATGGGGGTTAGCTGGTTTTCATTACTAGCAGGGGAAATTATCTCTGGGCAATACGGTATAGGGTATTTCACCTGGAATGCTTATTCACTTATCAATTATCCAGATATTGTTGTAGGGATGCTGGTAATCGGTGGTTTGGGTTCCCTTTCTACCTTTCTGGTTCGACAGGCGATGCGACCATCCTTGCGATGGAAGCAGTCTCAGCGTTAAGACAATGAAATCAATCAAACGAATAGAGTATCTGTTGAATCTGATTAAGCGATATTGGCAGGCTTGGTTAGCGAGTGTTCTAGGAATTTGCCTTGCTTATTACATGCTGATGTTGCTGGCATTGATGATTAAGTTTCAAGCATTGCCAAATTATATAAACGTTTTTGATTGGATAGAAAATGTGAGTTGGATCATTCAGTCGACACCTTCTCTCAAGGATATGTTGGCAATTATTAGCGAAGAGTGGTGGTTAGAGATCGGGTTTATGAATTTTGATTTTGGCCTGGGAATTTCAGAATGGAGCATGTTTGTCGCTCCTTGGAAAATTCTTAGCGTATTGGCTTACTCGGCACTGTTTGTAACTTACATCTTAGTGCTGAAAGATCGTCGCCATGTTTGTAGTCGTGCGGTGAGTTTTTCATCAAAACTTAGCTCGGGTTTGGGCGGTGTGTTGTTTGGTTTGACTTCGCTCACCATGTCCTGGGTTGTTTGTTGTGCGACTCCAACTTGGATAGTGGGTTTAGCAATAATGGGGTTGGGGGTTTCCACTTCGATTTGGATTGAGCCAGTTGGTTTTTGGCTGAACGGACTTGGATTTATTTTGATGATCGTTGCGCTCTATATGGTTTCACTTAAAGAGTTTGATGGTCTTGAAGATGAGAATAATGTTAATAGCAGTATTAGGAGCAAAGTATGAAAGCGCAGGCTGTTTTAAATAATGAGCGAGTTATCCATCAGAAGAGATCAATAGATCGCGGCGCCATCAAAATTGATGATGTCACCATTTCTTTTGGATCTGGTAGCAAAAAAAATACGGCAGTAGAAGCTACGACACTAGATATCGCGCCTGGACAATTTGTTTGTATTCTGGGGCCTTCGGGGTGCGGGAAATCGACTCTGCTTAACAGTGTTGCCGGTTATATTAAACCTGCAACGGGGGGAGTACTGGTGGATGGTAAAGAAGTGACGCAGCCTGGGCCAGATCGAGGCATGGTGTTTCAACAATACTCATTATTTCCTTGGAAAACGGTACACCAGAACATTGCATTCGGGCCTAAGATTGCGGGACATAGTCAAAAAGAGTGTGACTCGATTGCCACCACCTTTCTATCGATGATTGGCCTTAAAGATATGGCGAATAAGTTACCCGGTGAGCTTTCAGGTGGGATGCAGCAACGGGTGGGCATTGCCAGAGCGTTAGCGAATTACCCGAGTGTTTTGCTAATGGATGAACCCTTCGGCGCCTTGGATGCGCAGACACGGCTAATTATGCAGGAAAGCTTGTTGAATATTTGGTCAGAGTTTGGGATCACGGTGTTATTCATTACCCATGATGTGGATGAAGCAATTTTTCTCGCCGATAGAATCCTGATCATGAGCGCAGGCCCTGGATCTATTATTGCTGATTTGTCCGTCGACTTAGCCAGACCACGAAGTTCTGAAATAGGTACCAGTGAAGAGTTTGTCACTTTGAAACGAGAGTGTTTGTCCTATATTCGTAAAGAAAGCCTTAAAGCCTTTGAGGGTAACGGAGATCACTAATATGAATCGATCAATGGTTTCGTGTTTATTCATGATGGTTTTTCTGTTTTGTGTCACTGGAGTGCAAGCTAAATCAGAGATGGTAGAAACGCTTGAGACACCTGTTTTAATCGATGACTTCGAGTTGATCGATCAAACCGGGGAGCCTTTCACAAAGAACAATCTTCTGGGTGTTTGGTCGCTTATTTTTCTGGGTTTCACCACTTGCCCGGATATTTGTCCTATGACGATGTCCCAGCTTGAAGGTGTTCGTTCAGAACTCGGTATGCATTTTACGCCAGAAAAGATACCAAACATTATTTTTGTTGCTGTTGATCCGGCGCGTGATAAAGCAGTTCTGAAGGATTATTTAGCTTATTTTCACCCTAAAAATATCGGTATTACCGGCGAGATCAGTCAGATTGACCGTCTAGTAAAGAGCGTTGAAGGATTCTATCGCTTCGATAAAAAGAAAGCCGATCAGAGTTATAACGTAGTACATACAGCTGCTATTGCAGTAGTCAATCCAAATGGGGAAATGGTAGCGAAGATTAATCCTCCATTTGGCAGGTCTAATACCGCTCGGGAATTAATGCTGTTAATTAGAGGGGCTGGTCGATGAATAGGGCCGTAAAGTCTAATTATATCTCTTCTTTGGTGATGACTTTTCTGGTGGCATTCGTTGGGTCATTAAGGGCAGAAGATACTTTAGTCGAAAAAGTCGATAGCGTTACCCCTGGGAAAATTTTCCATGTGACTAGCGCGTATCAACCTCAGCGCCCTGGCTTTATGTCAATGCATGTAGGTTATTTAACGCTCACAAGTGTGACTAATGAAGATGTTTATATCGTAGGTGTGTCAAGCCCTGACTATCAAGCGGTGTCGATACATAGATCATTTCAGATGGATGGCGCATATCAAATGGAAAGTGTCGGTGAACTAAAAATATCGGCGGGAGAGAGGGTTTCTCTTGAGCCTGGTGGAATGCACCTAATGCTTTATGAGCCTTTAAAACAGAGAAAAGAAGGTGATGTTACGACAATTGTTTTTACACTTTGTGATGGCCAAAGTTTGTCCTTTGAAATGCCTGTGGTGAGTGCTTGATATGCCAAGTTTATCGCTTTTGCAACTTGGTAAAAGACGCTTGTTTATCGCTCTTTGGCTTCTTGCTTATAGTCCTTTCTATCACGCAGGAATGATTGATAAGAAAGGGATGGAGGCTTGGGAAATTTGTGCACTCTGCCACAACGCTAATGGTATTAGTCGAATGGCAAAGTTTCCCAAACTTGCGGGACAGAAAGCAGACTATTTAGAAAAGCAAATAAGGGCTTTTAGAGAAGGGCGAAGACTTAATGATGGTGGGCAAATGCAGTCGATAGTTAGTGAAATTACTCAAGAGGATGTAGCGCAAATTGCAGCCTATTTTGCTTCACTACCTGCTGACACAGACCTTGCGAGCTTAGAGCAATTAACCGACAAAAAAATCTTGCAGGTATTTAGCCATGGGAAATCCTTGTTTTACATAGGACGTGAGGGGCTGTCTTCCTGTCACGCTTGCCATACTGACAAATTATCCAATGCGCCTTGGCTTGATGGACAGCATAAGCAATATTTAGAGAAACAAATTCATGACTTTCAAAGCGGTGAGCGAGACGCAGATTGTCCCATTGCTAAACCTGAATCGGGTATGTATGCATTGAATGCGGCGAGAATTCGGGAGAGTTTAAATGACGCTGAGGTTGAGGCATTGTCTTTATTTTTAAGCATGCAGAGACTGCTGCGAAACTAGCTCGTCAGCTTGTTTCCTGATGAAGAAAGATAGGCAGATGAAGGCATTAAAAAACACATATAAAATAGAAATTTTAACTTGTTATAACAAGTTATGACATGATAGTATGTTATCAGTGATAAAACTGGAGTTGTGTCTATGAATATCTTGGAAGCCGATGCTCGATCTCATGAACCTCTGTACTTACAGATCAAGTTGGCATTAAAAAAGAAAATATTGTCGGGTGAATATGCACCTTATGAACGTCTTCCGTCGGAGAGTGAGTTGATGAGTAGCTTTGGTGTTAGTCGCATCACTGTTCGTCAAGCCCTTAAAGATCTGAATAGCGAAGGTTTAGTGTTTACCTCGCAGGGGAAGGGAACCTTTGCTAGTAAGCCTAAGGCCTCCCAGGACGTTCAGCAACTGCAAGGTTTCGATGAGGCGATGAGCCCCAAGGGATACAAAACGTCGGCGCGTTTGGTGAGTATTCGAGAACGGGCCGCCGACCGAGATGTGCAGAGAAAACTAGAACTCGCCGAAAAGGACAAAGTCATTGAGGTTGTGCGAATTCGCTATCTGAACCAAGAAGCTGTATCGCTGGATCGTTCCTTTTTTCCAATAGAAATAGGTCAAGGCTTGTTCGCTGAAGACCTCTCTCGAGATATTTTCCCAATGCTGGAAAAGCAGCTCAATCTTAGATTAGGCGAAGCGGAAATAAGTTTAGAGGCAAGACCGGCAGATGAAGAAGTTGCTCAGCAACTTGGGATAGAACAAGGCAGTCCACTTATGTGGGTAGAGCGCTTAACGCGTGATCAGAATGGGCGTGCTATCGACTATGAATACCTCGCCATTCGTGGTGATTCCTATAAGTATAGTTTCAAGATTGAACGTTAAAAAATGAACCTAGTCCAAATATAAAGAGGATTAAAAATGACACTTCCAGATGATATTAAAGTGACAGATGTAGATGTACTTGTGATTGGTGGGGGAACGGCAGGACCTATGGCAGCCGTTACCGCAAAAGAGCAAAACCCTAATGCGACAGTGATGTTGCTTGAAAAAGCAAATGTTAAGCGCTCCGGTGCGATTAGTATGGGGATGGATGGCCTTAATAATGCGGTCGTACCAGGTCATTCAGAACCTGAAGATTATGTGAAAGAAATCACCATTGCCAATGATGGGATTGTCCTACAAAAAGGAGTGATGGCTTATGCAGAAGGCTCCTTTGATATGATCCAAAAGCTTGATAAGTGGGGCGTGTATTTTCAAAAGGATGAAACTGGCGAATACGATATGAAAAAGGTACATCATTTGGGTACCTATGTTTTGCCAATGCCAGAAGGACATAACATTAAAAAAATTCTTTACCGCAGACTTCGCCGTCACCGTGTCATTGTTGAAAACCGGTATCAAGCTATCCGGTTATTGAAAGATAAAGATGGCTCAGTATCAGGTTGTATAGCTTTAGGTACGCGTGATGCAGATGTTATCGTTATTCGCGCGAAAGCTGTCGTTTTGTGTACTGGCGCGGCAGGTCGAATTGGTTTGCCTGCCTCGGGTTATTTGTTTGGAACCTATGAAAATCCATCAAATTGTGGTGATGGCCACTCAATGGCCTTTCACGCTGGTGCGGAATTAACGGGTCTTGAGTGTTATCAGATTAACCCGCTACTCAAAGATTACAACGGCCCTGCCTGTGCTTATGTTACCGGTCCTCTCGGTGGTTATACCGCCAATGCTAAAGGTGATCGCTTCATCGAATGTGACTACTGGAGTGGCCAGATGATGATGGAGTTCTATAACGAGCTACAGGGCGGTAATGGTCCCGTATTCTTGAAGCTGGATCACTTGGCAGAAGAAACCATCCAAGAAATTGAGCATGTTCTGCATACCAACGAGCGTCCAAGTCGCGGTCGATTCCATGATGGCCGGGGTACTGATTATCGTACCAAAATGGTGGAAATGCATATATCAGAAATTGGCTTTTGTGCTGGCCATTCGGCATCCGGCGTATGGATTAATGAAAAAGGTGAGACGACTGTACCAGGTTTATATGGCGCTGGAGATATGGCCTCTATTCCGCACAGCTACATGCTTGGAGCGTTTGTGTATGGACAGATCTGTGGTGAAAATGCGACGAAATATGCGCTTAATCGAGAGCTTCCTGAGCTGGATACTGAATATATTATCGCAGAACGGGATCGTATCCTTGCACCATTAAAACGGACCGACGGTATACCACCAAGTCAGTTTGAATATAAGGTTCGACGCTTGGTTAATGACTATTTGCAGCCACCGAAAGTTACTAAAAAAATGGATATTGGGCTCGCTCGTTTAGAAGCAATGAAAGACGATATTCAACATCTATATGCGCGTGATGCTCACGAACTCCTTCGAGCGAATGAAGCACAGCATGTATTTGATTGTGCGCAAATGGCAGCAGTCGCTTCAATGTATCGTACGGAAAGCCGTTGGGGTTTATATCACAACTACGTCGACTTCCCGCAAACAGATAATGACAACTGGTTCTGTCATGTTCAGTTATACAAAGACGAAAATAACCAAATGGTGTGTAAGACTCGCCCAGTTGATCCTTATGTGGTGGAGTTGGATGAACACGAGAAAAATGCTTATCAACAAATGCGCGTCCAAGCGGTTTAATTCAAATATTAGGAGTAGATAGTATGCCTACAGCATCACAAATTTCCATGGTTCCAGTCGTTGTCGATGACGAAAAGTGCATTGCAGATAAAGGGTGTCGTACTTGCATTGATGTGTGTCCTCTCGATGTACTATGGATTAATGAAGACAGCGGAAAAGCATATATGAAGTATGACGAATGTTGGTATTGCATGCCATGCGAAGCTGATTGTCCTACGGATGCCGTGACCGTAAATATTCCCTACTTATTGCGCTGAGGTTTTTATGTCAAATTTTTCAGATCCCCTATTAGCATCTATCGCTAGCCGTTTAGATGACGCAGATCCTGGTGTTCGCCGAGTTGCGGTTTTGGACTTGGTGGATAGTCCAGAAGTTGAAGCCGTTGAATTATTAATCAAAGCGCTGAGTGATAAAGACGAATCTGTGCGTATGGAGGCCGCCAAAGTAATCGATGAGTTTGAACCACGAGATATGATGGATGCGCTTGTTGATGCACTGACTTCTGATGATCAGAATGTCAGAAATGCCGCTGCAAATGCATTGGCTGACCTAAAAGATAGCAGTGCGGCACCCGCACTTATCGAAGCACTGAAAGAAGATGATCCTTTTGTCTTGTCTTCAATTTTACGTTCCTTAAAACAGCTGCGAATTAAAGAGGCTCGACCTCACGCTTTGAAGTTATTGAATCATGCAGATTCGATTGTAAGACGTGAAGCGGTCAGTGTTTTAGGTTATTTGCAAGAAGCAGATAACTTACCTCAGCTTATATCGATTGCCGCTAATGATGCTGAAGCAGAAGTACGACGCACCGCTATTGGGGCTTTGGTTTATGCTGATAGTGCGCAAGTAGCCAAGTCATTAGTAGGTGGATTATCTGATGAGAATTGGCAGGTGCGTGTTGAAGCCGCCAAAGGTTTGGGTCGTCTGCATGTAGAAAGTGCGATACAAAGTTTGGTTGCTGCAACGAGTGATGCAATGTGGCAAGTTCAGGAAAAGGCAGCAGAAGCTTTGGGGAAAATTGGCTCAGTCGAGGCAATTTCAGCGCTGGGCCATTGCCTTAAAAATCCTATTAGTAATTTACGGAAGGCGGCGGTAGCTGCTTTAGGTGAAATTGCCCATTCAGACTGCATGCCTTTGGTTGAGATTGCTCTTGATGATAATGATCCCGACGTACGTAAATTGGCTCGGTGGGCCAAGGATCAGATTGAAGCAAGTAATAGTGCAGTAGGAGAATAGTCTATGACTTTTGTGGTAACCGAACAGTGTATTAAATGTAAATTTACAGATTGTGTTGATGTATGCCCTGTCGATTGTTTTCACGAAGGGCCAAATTTTCTTGTGATTGACCCTGAGGTTTGTATCGACTGTGCTCTTTGTGTTCCCGAGTGTCCAGTCGATGCGATATACGAAGAAGGGGATTTACCAGAAAATATGAAGGACTTTATTGAAATCAATGCTGAGCTATCAAAAACATGGCCAGTGATTGATGAAGCAAAAGATCCTCTTCCCGATGCAGAGGAGTGGGCAGACATGCCTGATAAACGGAGTGGGCTAATACTTGCTTAAGCTAACTAGCTCAATCGTGCAATTTCTTTTTATTAATTGTTCTATTGAGCGGTTTTGACTTGCTATCGATGAATCTTGATTGGAGAAAATATGTTAACTGATTCAGTGGTACCACCCAAAAATGTGGCCTTTAAAAAAGGTCAGGCTGTTGTGAGTGTGACCTGGAAAAATGACGAATGCAGTACTATTTCGGGTAGCGAGTTACGCCGTTATTGTGCTTGCTCTGAATGTCGCGCTAGGAAGGTTGTTGGTATTGATTTAATTAATGTTTCTTCCGACCTTGCGGAGGTAGCGTTGATGGGGCATAACGCTTTGCATGTTAAGTTTAGCGATGGCCATGAACGTGGTATTTACCCTTGGTCCTATCTCTATGCCATTTCACAGGGTCGCGGAATGGAATATTTAAGTGAGTAATTTCGTTTAATTCGTGATTCGTTATGACAGTTATCTAAAATAGAGAGGAAGTTGAGTATGGCATCATTAATGAAAGAGCGTGTAACAGAAGTTCATCACTGGAACGATACGCTATTTAGTTTTAAATCCACTCGAGATAAATCGTTTCGCTATAAAAATGGGCATTTCACCATGATCGGACTAGATCATGAAGATCGTCCTTTGCTTCGAGCTTACAGTATTGTTAGTGCAAATTATGAAGATGAACTTGAGTTTTTTTCTATTAAAGTGCCTGATGGGCCATTAACCTCAAAATTACAGCATTTGAAAGTGGGTGATGAAATATACGTCAATAGTAAACCTACGGGAACGCTCACTGTGGATAATTTATTGCCAGGTAAGCGACTGTATATGTTGAGTACCGGCACCGGTCTTGCACCATTTTTAAGTATCATTCGCGATCCTGAAGTTTACCAGCAATACGATAAAATTATACTAACGCATGGTGTGCGCACCGTGAACGAGCTGGCCTACCGCGAACTCATTACCGAGCATTTGCCCAAACATGAATATTTTGGCGAAGAGGTCAGCGAGAAGTTAATTTATTACCCGACAGTGACCCGTGAAAAATATGCCACCCAAGGTCGGCTGACAGATTTGATGACATCGGGTGACCTGTTCAAGAGTGTCGGTCAGCCTCCACTGAATCCGGATGAAGATCGCGTCATGCTGTGTGGTAGCCCGTCAATGTTAAAAGATTGCGTGACCATACTGGACGATCTTGGTTTTAAAGAGACTCGTGGTCAAACATTAGGCAATTATGTTATTGAGCGGGCATTTGTTGAGTAGCTATTGTTAAGTAGGTATGCGCCCCGCTGAAAACAGCTAGGTCTTAATGGCACTTACTTAAGCCCGTATTTCCCGCGCAGGCGGGGATCCATGGTGTTGAGGTTCATGGTAAAACAATTGATTCCCGCCTGCGCGGGAATGACGAGTTCAAATGATTAGAAATTCAAAAAAGAGAATTATTTATGCAGTCGATTAATGAATCCAAGGTGTATGCAGCTTTAGAGTCTGTTAAATCTCCGTTGTTTGGTGACGATTTTTCGAAATTTACATCGATTGATAGCATGGCTTGTAATGAGCACGACGTAAATTTAAATTTAACCGTTGGAATAAAAGTTCATTCACATGAAAATTTTTTGAAAATGGCCATTGAACATCAGTTGAACGAAGCGGGATTCAAGGATGTCGCTTTACAGCTTAGTACAGACGTTCTGGCATCTCCTACTTTGGCAAGGCAGGGCCAACTTAAAGAGGTAAAAAATATCATCATGGTCGCCTCGGGTAAGGGGGGGGTTGGAAAATCAACCACGGCCATTAACCTTGCGCTAGCATTACGTCAGGAAGGGGCCAAGGTAGGCATTCTGGATGCTGATATTTACGGCCCAAGTATGAGTACCATGCTGGGCATTCCGCCTGAGACAAAGCCGGAGCTAGTTGATGACAAATATGTCCAGCCAATCAACAAATATGGGCTGAAATCGATGTCTGTGGCCTATATGTCCAAAGAAAAAACCCCGATGATTTGGCGTGGCCCGATGGCCGTAAAAGCCCTGCAGCAACTGTTAGAACTCACTCTATGGGGTGAGCTTGATTACTTGATTATTGATATGCCGCCTGGTACCGGCGATATTCACATATCTCTTGCTCAGAAAGTCAATGTATCGGCGGCAGTTGTGGTGACGACTCCTCAGGAAATGGCCTTAATTGACGCCCGAAAAGGTCTTGAAATGTTTAAGAAAGTGAACATTCCGGTGCTTGGAATCGTAGAGAATATGGCGACTCATATCTGCTCAAATTGTGGCTATGAAGAAAATATTTTTGGCAGTGGCGGCGCCCAAGAATTAGCCGCAGAATATGGCGTGAGTCTTTTGGGTTCCTTGCCTCTGAATGCTCAAGTGCGTGAAGATGTAGATGCAGGGGAACCGACGGTTTCAAAGGACCCTAATTCTGCACTTAGTCGTGCTTACATTGAATTGTCAAATAAAGTGTCCGTGGAGTTATGGAAATGCAATAACGACACACTACCCGCCCCAATAATGCAGGTTTTTGAGTGATTCAAAAGTCGTCCATTCTTAAAGTTTATGGGGGCTGCATCCCGCTAAACTTTAATCAACAACAGTAAAAGTTCTCCGATACTTGGCGATTGTGAAATTAGTTAATAATTTTACATAGTAGGTAGTATTTATTGTTAAATCCAAATTCAGAGATTTCTTACTGAAAGCATGAACATCTGAGGAGTTAGTTAATAATGCTGCACCGAACACATGAATATATACCCTATTGGAGTCTACCTAACCTTATATATAGTGCTTGTTAATGGAATATATTATTGGATTTATTCTGGGTGGCATGCTGGCTCTGTCCGGTGCCGGAGGAGTTATTGCCGTTCCACTGATAATGATTTTCTTGGGTCTTCCTGTTAACGAAGCCATGGGTACTGCATTGGGTGCGGTCATGTTAAGTGCCGCGGTAGGTGTTTTTGTTCAGCGAAACTATATCTTGTTTGTGCCTGGATTAATTCTGGGCTTGACTGGAATGTTATCTGCGCCTTTTGGTCGCACACTAGCAACCTATATTAATGAATTGCTCTTGCTAATGGGCTTACTCTCGATTTCCATAGTTATTGCTGTTTTGATGTGGAAGAGTGCTAAGAAAAGTTCTGAAATAGCTATCGCCTTTAAAACCGTTTCCGGCACGCTAGTCAATGTGCCAGTTTTAGATAAAGCCTTTAACCAAGGCGACAGTTTATCTACTGACAAGACCACGCTCTTTTCAACGATTGACTCGGTGCATTCAGTATTGAATTATAATTGGGCTGTTGTTTTGATGATGATGCTCAGTGGCTTGTTAATAGGCGCCGTCTCAGGTCTTCTGGGTATTGGAGGTGGTGTTTTTATGGTGCCGTTTCTTAGTTGGTTTTTGCGTATTAATATGGTTATGGCGATTGCAACATCTATGTTAACTGTTCTACAAATTAGTGCGTCCGGGTTTTTTACCGGTCTATTTGTTCATAATCAGGTAGATTTACTTCTTACTGCGAAACTATCCGTTGCGGCAATGATAGGAACACTTATTGGTCATAGCTTAGGTTCTTATTGTGAGGAGCATCATCTTCAAAAAATCTTCTCAATATCACTTATTTGTATGTCCTTGCTTGCATTAGCTAAAGAGTTCTAAATTACATCAATTATTCTTACATATCTGATACCTTGTTTAAAACAAACATAGAGTTCAATTGGTTGCGATCGTTGATATTCATTTTGGCTTCAAAGATAAACGCTGCTTGAATCAATGTCCTTCTGAGTCTACCTATGATAAATGGCTAAATTAACGTTCCCCAGTATAAGCAGTGACTCTATTTTTGCCGAGTTCTTTGGATTGATATAAGCCTTTGTCTGCGAGTTGTAAAAGCTGCTCTATAGTATCGTGATCTTGGGTAATGACGGTGATACCGATACTGACGGTAATTTGAAAGGACGCTTTCAAAATTTCGATCGGTGTTTGTTTTATCGACAGTCGAATGCGTTCAGCGAGCTTTAGACCCGCTTCCAAGGTAATATCAGGTGACAATATGGCGAATTCTTCACCACCCATACGCCCAAAAAGATCACATTCACGTAAATTACTTTTACTGATGCTGGCCACTTGCCGGATTGCTTCGTCGCCAACGGCATGTCCATAGGTGTCATTAACTTGCTTGAAGTCATCAATGTCCATCATGATCACAATACCTGTACGCTTGTGTTGAAGCGCACGTTCTATTTCTTGTTTGGATCGTTCTAAAAAATGTCGTCGATTCAGGGAGTTGGTCAGCGAGTCAATGGTGGCTAATTGCGTTAGTTTTTCATTCGCCTCTCTCAGATCCTGAGTGCGCGCGATGACCCGTTCTTCCATATTCGCATAGAGTTTTGCATTTTCAAGAGAAATCGCTGTTTGCGTCGATAAGAGTTGAACGATATTTAGATGGTCCTTGGTAAATGCGCCAATCGTTGATTCATTTTCAAGATAAATGATACCGCTTAGTTTGCCACGGTTAACGATGGGTAAACAGAGTACGGATTTAGGCTGAAATTGTTCAATATACTCATTGTTACTAAACTGAGACTCAATACTTGCGTTCGCCAGGACAACAGGTGCTTTGGTGTGAATAACGGTTTGTATGATATTGACCGGAAAACGGGTTTCAGTTTCAAAACTGACCGGCGATGAACTCGTTTCAATTGGGCCGCCTGCATGAGCAATCACTTCCAGCGTCCAGTTGGTTTCAGTATCCGATAGTTCATGTGCTAACAATAAATAGCCTTTTTTGCCACCGGCATTTTCAAGTACCAAGTTGATCATGGTTTCGAGCAGGTTTTGCAATACAATCTCGCCGGAGATTGCCTGGGTGG
>JBFJZQ010000023.1:0-18047 GCA_041622015.1 Oleiphilaceae bacterium | reverse complement strand
TTGAGCATTTCCACACCCGTACACGAACCGGAAAAATGGGTAACTTAAATAAGTACAGCCCAACGCCTTATATGGAAATGAATCCGGATGCCGCGGCTGAACTGAATATTAAGCACGGCTCTTACGTGCGGATTGTTTCGCGCCGTGGTGATGCGGTGGTGATGGTGCAATTAACCCAGCGGGTGGCACGCAACATGATTTTCATTCCCTTCCATTTTCATGACTGCGTTAACCGTGTGTCTTTGGGTTTATTAGATCCGCATTCACGCCAGCCTGCATTCAAGCAAGGCTCGGTTCGAATCGAACATGTGGACCAGAAACTAGCGGCACAACTTAATGTTGAACGTAGAACCTACTAAGGCTGAAAGAATGATGAATGACTTAAATACAGACTTACTAAGTGACGCAAAAACTGATTCAAAAAAGGGTGGAGCTAGCTTGGCATATTACGACGCAGCCAGTATCAACAAGGCAGAGAAAAAGAAACCTGCGGTTGAAATAGGTTTACGTGAAGATAATATGACGCCGTTTCAGAAAAAACTGCGTCAATATAATCCTTGGTTTATGGCGCGAAACTATCTTGATACTTTAGGTACCGATAATTCAGATTTAGATCCAACGCCTCGGCCACTTTTTGATGAGCGTACAGGTGAACGTGACTATGCAAAACTCAATGACCCTGTTGTGGCAGATGCAAACCGGTATGGCACGAAAATCGATTTACTTAACTTGGCGGATGTTGAATTGCCTCTTGGGCGTTCGCTCGAAATAAATGGCAACCCGAGCGTAGGCACCAACCCGAATCGCAACAAGCAGCACGGTTTCCACTTTACCGCAGATAACTGTATCGGCTGCCATGCCTGTGAAGCGGCGTGTTCAGAGAAAAATGAAAACCCAGCGCATCTAGCCTTCCGTTCGGTTGGTTATGTGGAAGGCGGTTCGTATCCTGACTTCAAACGCATGAATATCTCGATGGCCTGTAACCACTGCGATAACCCTGTGTGCATGAAAGGCTGC
Organism: Oleiphilaceae bacterium; assembly: GCA_041622015.1. GTDB lineage: Bacteria > Pseudomonadota > Gammaproteobacteria > Pseudomonadales > Oleiphilaceae > PZPK01. The sequence goes on along the minus strand of JBFJZQ010000023.1, from coordinate 17,030 downwards.
CCGACCAAAGCCTATACCAAACACGCCGAATATGGTGCGGTGTTACAAGACCCAGAAACCTGTTTCGGGTGTGGCTACTGCACCTGGGTATGCCCGTACAATGCGCCTCAGCTTGATCCGGTCGAAGGCAAGGTTTCCAAGTGCAACATGTGTGTCGACAGACTTGAAGTCGGCTTGAAGCCTGCGTGTGTGTCAGCGTGTTTAGGCAATGCCCTAAACTTTGGCGTAATCGAAAACATGCCAGAGAATCGTGAGCAGATAAAAACCAGTATTCCGGGCTTTCCTGACCCCTCCATAACTAACCCGAATATCCGTTTTCAACAAACCAAAACCATGCCGAACGAAATGTCGCGTACCGATAGCATGCCGGTGAAATATCATAAGCAAGAAGATGGTACCTTCCGCAGTGTGGTGGATGAAAAAGAAGGTAAAGCCAAAAGCTGGAACTTGGCGCGTTTAAGCAGTCGTGAGAATCCTTTGGTTATCTTCACGTTATTTACCCAAGCGTCGATGGGCGCATTCATTCTGATGTATTTTGGGGCAATGTTCGGTGTTGAATCCCTAGTCGCGGTGAGTGAAAGTGTTATCTACCTACCCTTGTTAATTTTATTAACGCTACTTCAAGCAACAGGCTTGTTTTTATCGACCATGCATTTGGGTAAACCGATGCGTTTTTACCGTGGATTTAACAACTTGCGTTACTCTCCTGTCAGTCGTGAAGCCCTAGGTGTGGCATTATTTTTTGCAGGCATTGCGGCCTTTACCGGGCTTGAAGTATTGAGCGTAGGCTTGGATTATTTTGCTATCTCGGCTCCCGCGATTAGTTCGTTAATAGAACCCGTTCAGCAGGGCGCAGCGGTGTTTGCGATCGTTTCCGGCTTGATCGGCTTATATTGGATGTATCGCAGTTATCGTATTCCAGCGCGACCTTTTTGGGATCATAAGCAAGTGTTTACTAGCTTTTTTGGCACCATGTTTAGCTTGGGCAGTTTGGTCTTGGCCTTGTTAGCCGTACCCGCTTTAGCTTTAAGTACTGACGGTGCGCAGCACGTTAGTCAGCTGCTTCAACTGACTGCTGGCTTGGCGGCGTTTGGCTTATTTGCCGAAGGCTTAGGCTTGATGGTGCATGCCAAGTATCTCAATACAGAAAGTGGTGAAGGTGCAGCGGCGCATTATGTTCAGCAAACCACCTTTGGTAAGAGTTATGTATTACGCAACGTCTTAATGGCCGCCAGTGCCTTGATGATGGCAACGGTTGCCTTATTCTTGAGCGAAACCAGTGCGGGTTTAGTTATCGCAGCCATTGCGACCCCAGCGATTATCGTGAGCTTATTGATTGGTCGGTGCCTGTTTTATATTTTGGTGATTCCTACCACCATGCCTGGCGCCTTCTTCTGGAAGAATAAAGGCTTCGAAGAGCATGCCCGAGATGTTGGCTTAGCCGATATGCCACAAGTGGGGGTGGTGCCGGCCTGTCATCATTAATTGGGTTTCTACCCTAAAATAAAAGGTGAGGTGAGTTCCGCTCACCTTTTTTGAAGTGTTAATGAGCCGGTATGTGCTAAGAATAAACGATTGAATAAATGAGCATTCAGAATGAACCTACAAGATCTACTAAATAAAAGCTGCCTAATCGGCGTGACTTATATCAATGCCGACGGCGACACGCTAAAAATGGCGCAATATGCCGGTACGGTGATCGAGGTCGATGAGGAAGAGGGGATTACCGTTAAGTTGATGGCTATTGAGGGCATAGAAAAAGCAGTGCCTAACTTCCATCTTCCACCCTCACTCGAAGCTTGGTTTGTTGCACCCAAAGGTCATTTTAAAAATGCTGATTACAATATTGATATTGAAAACCCCGACTACTTTGTGACCTGGGATGTGGTCAAGAAAAAAGACGACACCGAAGAAGGTCAGCAAGAATGGTGGGAATGGCACCCGAGAACAGTGCCGCCAAGTGTGAATTGATATTCCCGAAAGAGCTTTAAAAACGATTAAGCTGAAAAGACAAACGCAGACATCTTAGGCCTGCGTTTGTCTTTTTTTCATTGATGTGGGCAAGACATTTCTTCAGAAATGTTTACAGGCCACGTTTTCGCAAACTTGAAGGTTTGAAATGACGTTTGTTGGGCATTTCATTTTCAAAAATAGGCGATTTCTTTTCTTCAGAATACAATCCATTCACGCTATAGCGCTGTGCTTGTAAATCGTGAAATGCGTTGGCAGCCTGAAATACGCCGGGCAATTCATAGAAGTTTTGAGTCATCGACATACTCACTCGCCATAGCTGATCTTTATTATCATATTGGTCTACGAGCACGATTGACCAGCTATCTTCGTCAATATAGAAAACCCGCTTTTTGTATATATGGTTGGCATCTTCTTTAAGGTTCGCTTCAACCACATGTACTCTGTGTAATTCCCAGCGCATATAGTCAGGGTTCAAATGAAATGGTTGGGCAAGGTCTTTATAGGTGACAGTTTTTTCACTGAGCTTGTAACTGTTATAGGGAATGTAGAATTCTTGGAGGCCTTTATACGTCCAGTTGTAGTGATCAGGTGCACCGTTGAACAGATCTGAATCGTCTGCCACGCGGGTATTATCGGAAGAGGCAATAGGTGAGTCGTAAGCAACATTCGGTGCGCGAAACACCCGGCGCTGAGAGGCACTGTAATCCCAGGCAGAACGAGCCTCTTTGGTCTGATCCAAGGTTTCATGAACGAGAAATGCACCGCCCGCAAGTCTTGCTGGTGATTCGGTAAAATTCAAAAAATAAAACAAGATATTGTTTAGTGACTTAAAAGAGCCTTTAGGGTTGTAAAGGTTGAAGTAGGCTTCTTGGCGTTTGGTGATGACAGTATAATCACCGTTATATTTGACCGCGATTTCAGAGAACAGCTTAGTCATATAAATTCCGCGCCAGCGTGTCATATGGTTCCACATTGCTTGCAAGGCTTTGTCAGAATCAGAACCATGCAAAATAGGGAAGGCGATACCACCGTAAGCATCCTTTATACCCACGCCACCCGCGCTTAACTCAGAGGTTAAGGCATTTCTCTTGGTATTTTCACTCACCCATTCTGGCAAAGAGTGGGAACGATGAGATGGATATACATTCATCTTAAAGGTATCAGGATAGGTCTCAAGCATCGATATTTGACCAGGCGCAATCTGATCCTTATACGTCAGATAATTGCTTTTACTGATGATGAATTTGATATTGTCTTCCGCGTAGGGGTCTGCATGGTGGCTTCCCGGGCCTTCGTACATTTGGGGGATCTCTTTGATTCCACCTTTCCAAGCGGGAATGGTTTTGCTTTTATTACCTTCTTTGATCGAGCCAAAAGGCGTGAGTTGTTTTCCAAGCTTGTCAGCTTCTGCTTGAGGCACTTTAGCTTGCAGACTAAGGCTGAAGGATAATAAAAATAATGAACCGAAAAAAAGAGATAAAGTCGTCTTCATACTTGCCTCTGGTTATAAAAGAATTAGTTTTCACTAGGAGTATTCGGCTTGTGGTCAAACAAGCAATTGCTTCTTATATATAGTAGACAATAGCCAGAGTTTCGAGAGAAATTGAAAAAAGAGTTTAGTGTGCTTCAGGATTTTCTAAACAGAAGTTTGAGGTTTTAGCGCTTACTTCTTGAAGTAGACTAGGGGTGTAATGGTTTTTTTATCTCTGCGTGGGAAGACTTGGTAGGTTCCTCTCTGTGGCTTTTCGAAAGCGGGACCTCTAAACTAAGTGATGATCTCTCAGCTATAAATTGGTATCACAACACGTCATGCTTCCCTTGGTATATCACGAAAACTACTCTTGTCCTTTCCCAGAAAATCATCGTTTTGTGATGAGTAAATTTCGCCGTCTTTATAATAGGGTATTGAATCTCGGTTTTATTGAACCAAATCAAACTAATGTATTTACCCCAGATATAGGGCGGATAGATGAATTCTTTAATACTCATTGTTCTGGCTATTTAGAAAATTTACTGGGTAATCAGGTTTGTTCAAGGCAATGGCGAAGAGTTGGTTTACCCTGGAGTAACGCTTTGGTCGATAGAACGTTGACAGCCCCTAAGGGAACCTTGTTAGCAGCTCGCTTAGCTATGAAGCATGGCATAGCCTGTCATCTGGCGGGTGGTACTCACCATGCACATCGTGATTTTGGCAGTGGCTTTTGCATGATTAACGATCTTGCCTATACCGCCTTGCGCTTGCTTGAAACTCAAGAGCTTAGTCGTATTCTGATATTCGATTGCGACGTACATCAAGGTGATGGTACGGCCGCGATTCTTTCGGGTAAACAAGGCGTGTTTACCTGTTCAATACATTGTGAGAAGAATTTTCCATTTCGAAAATCAGACAGTGACTTAGATGTAGGTTTACCGCTATATATGAAAGATGATGACTATATTGACGTCGTCGATAGCACCTTGGAAAGACTGTTGTATCAGTTAGAACCGGATCTAGTGCTATATGACGCGGGTGTAGATGTTTGGGAACATGACGACCTAGGGAAACTGAATGTCAGCTGGCAAGGTATTGAAGAAAGGGACCGGCTGGTGCTTGAAACATGTCTTAAGCGGGGTACACCGGTTGCGACGGTTATCGGTGGAGGTTATGACAAAGACCATGAACGTCTTGCGCGTCGCCATGCTATTGTTGTTGAGCAGGCGCATAAGCTTATTTACGCTCACGTCTAAAAAGAGATCACTTTATGACATTGTTAAATCCCATGCACTATCTACAGAACACTCAGCGCAAAGCCTTGGCGGATAGAGACTCAAATTCACGATATTGTACCTTGGCTACGCTAGAAGAATCTGACCCTTCTCAAGTGAGAATGCGTACCCTGGTGATCAGAGAAATTACGGAGGAATCTTGTCTGCTGTTTGTAAATAGACACTCTCAAAAAAACTTGGCTGATCTAGATAGTACTAAAGTCGAAGTGCTGTTCTTTTATCCCACTTTGATGGCTCAATTCAGATTACGAGGAACACTTTCAGTGATGTCTGCTATTGAGCTAGAAAAGCACTGGCAGCATAAGCCCTATGAAGCCAAATTATTGGATCATCTTTACACTCAACAGCACGCTCAAAGTTCATTGCTTAAAAATAGAACTGAGCTAGAAGAGGGTATATCAGAATTAAAAAAAATGTACCCCGATTCCGCTTCAGTACCTTTTATTAATGATGCGCTGGGCTTAGTCGTCAAGGTAAATTATCTGGAACTATGGCAAGGTATGAGTAACGGTATTCATGATCGCCGTCTATATACGTTTTCAAATGATACCTGGCATGAAGCAGTACTAGTGCCCTAAACTTTAAAGAGTGTTATTTCTGTTTGAAAATAGTACTAACATTTGTCATTTCCTGTTTAAATGCTGTACTACTTTTGAAGAATGCTACTTTGGTTTTCTTTTTAGTCTGATCAACATAAAAATAAAAACTTCGATGCTGAAATCGAATACTCATTAAGCTATATAAGTAACTTTTTACCTGACAATGTAACTAATCATATCTTGAATTTCACGACCATGGTTTTTAAATCACTCGCCATGGATAATAATTCCCTTGCAGATCCTGCTACTTGTTGCACGGCTGTAGAATTGTTTTCAGCCATCTCAGCGATATTCTCGACATTTTTGGTGACATCAATACTGGCTTGTGCCTGCTCACGTAACATAAGCGATATCTCAGTGAATACTTCCATAACTCTTTGTGAGCCTGCCTGAATATCATTGATGGCATTTCCTGCTTGTGAAGATAAATCGGCACCAAATTCAACTTGAGTGACCCCCGATTTCATTGTGGCAACAGAGGTACGCGTACATTCCTGAATTTTATCAATGGTAATTGTAATTTCCTGTGCAGAGGTAGAGGTGCGAGCCGCTAAGCCCCTGACTTCATCTGCTACCACAGCAAAGCCTCGGCCTTGCTCTCCTGCGCGAGCGGCTTCAATCGCTGCATTCAAGGCTAAGAGGTTGGTTTGGTCTGCAATATCTTGAATCGTTTGGATGATCGAAGAAATTTGCCCTGATAATTCCCCTAAATTCGCAATATCTTTCGCTGCAGACATAACTGTAGACGATATTTTCTGCATTTCTTGGCTTGCTTGCTGGATGACAGAAGCACCTTTAACCGAGCTGTTATTAGAAGTAGAAGATAGGCTCTGAGCTTCTTCTGCATTTTCTGATAAACGATCAATGCTCACGGTCAGTTCTTCAATAGTAGAAGACATGGTGGTCGCGGCGTCACTCTGTAAAGAAGAGCCTTTCGCAACTTGGTTGCTCGCTTCAGAAAGTTGGAAGGCGGCCGTCGCTAATTCCGAGGCGACATGGATGATTTCTGAAATCATGAACTTCATTTGTTTCTGCATTCTTTGTAAAGAGGCTTGAAGTTTTCCTGTTTCGTCTTGGCGGGTGACGGTAATTTCCTGTGAGTAATCACCTCGTGCTATGTGCTCCATATGTTCAACCGCTTCAGCCAGAGGTTGACCCACTACTTTTTGACAAATCAGAAAAATAATAATCGTTATTGCAGCAATAATCAGAAGGGTGAGCACGATCATGGTATTTAAGAGCCAGTCACGCGTTTCATTTAATTCACTCAAAGGTAGCGCGGCAGCCACGACCCAATTTAGTTCAGGCACAGAAACAAACTGTGCTAGCCATTTCTCTTGACTGCCATCGGAGTTTGCGGAGGTGAATTCGAAACTGCCTCGATCATTAACTAACATGGTATTTTGGGATTCATTACCCAATACCTTGGCAGCATTTTTATTCTGAAGGCTAGGATGTACAACCAACTTACCTTGCTCTTTTCCATCCATCTTGTTCATCACAAACAAGTGGCCACGTTGACCTATTTTGGTATGTAGCAAACTGTCTTGAATGGTTTCTAATGACGCTGAAAAGTCAATGCCGATATAGCGTATACCAATTATTTCACCGCGATTATCTTTTAAGGGTGTGTAGTTAGTAATAAAGGAACGTCCAAATAAGATAACTTTCCCCGTAAACGGTCTGCCCGAAATATTCGCTTCATAGGCCGGAGAGGAACGGCTTAACAGTGTTCCGATTGCTCGTGAACCATCTTCCTTTTTTACAGAAGTGACAACCCTGACGAATTCTTCGCCACTACGAACAAAGATTGTGGCATTGCCGCCTGTAATTTCTGCAAACTTATCTACTTCAGTGAAGTTTCCGACAATATCCGTTTCATTTGATAAGATACGCGGTACATTTCTTCCCGCGATATTAATTTCACTATTCTTATCTAGACTAAAGTTGCCAGGAAACATTTCTTCAAACAAGCCGGAAAAATGGTTCGCAGACTGTTCGAGTTCATGATTAAAAACCTCTACGGTACGTTGGTTGCTCAAAACCAACTCACGCATCTCTTCATTCGCGACTTCGGAGAACTTTTCTCCTATAACTGTGGAAATAATAATTCCACCAGTCATCAATATAGCTGTGATGAAAAGACTTACCGAAACTGCCAAACGTATAGAAATCGACTTTTTAATCATAATAGAGTTTTCCTTTTAAATAGTAAGCTCTATACGAATATAGAAAACTAGTGGATCATTTAACAAAGCAGGGATTTTGTTATGTTTTTGCAATGTTGGTAGATATTGAAAGCGGTTATATAATTTTATGGATTAAAGATAGCTCAAAAATTAATGATTGCTTGCTTTTGAGCTTAAGAATGAAAAAAGATTATTTTGTGAAGTGTGGGGTTTCATCGGGGGCAGATCTACTTAGTGTTATGGCTTTATAGCCTCAATAAAGTATATGCATCAACTTTATTAATTTAACTATAGACTACCCTTTTGTTGTAAACAGTCAGGAAATTAAGCCGTAAAGTTATCTGGGTTCTTGTTGATGAAAAGGATTATCTGTTAACTATGTTTATTGACCGCAGTAGTTTTAAAAACTAATAACTGGTTGTTTGCCGGCATAGAAATATCCTCGACTAATGTTAAATCCGCTTGCTTAGCTAATTGCTCAATCCATTCAATATGACGGATACCACTTTGCGAATCTTGTTGCTTTAAAAACGCATCAAAGCGCTGGTTACTTGCGCTGGTGAAATGCCCTCGATACTTAAAGGGGCCATAGATACACAACAGGCCCTCTGTCGCTAGATGTTTCTTCACGCCTTCAAAAAAACGCTCGACTAAAAGCTCACTAACAATGTGTAAGGTGTTGGCCGTAAAAATGGCCGACGTTTTTTTTACTGGCCAAGGTTCGTGTAAGTCAAGTACTAATGGCGGATATAAATTGCTTAGTTGCGCCTCTTGATGCCATTGCAGGATGCCGTGATGGTGAGTTTCGAGGTCACTGGTTTGCCAACTTAGATGTGGTAAATGTTCGGCAAAGTAAACGCTATGCTGACCTGTGCCCGAACCGATTTCGAGCACCTCCGAGACGCCTGCTAAATAATGCTTTAAATGCGCCAGTATAGGCGCTTTATTATTTTCGCAGGCTTGGGAGAAAGGCTTCATCAGAATGAATTCACTTTGTGGCTTTCTTAGTGCTGGGCTTTTGTCGAATCGTCGCTTTTTTCTTCGGCTTGGTTTTTGTTGTCTTCAAGGTACTCTCAAGTGACTCGAGTGCATCTATGGTGTGGGTGACTAAGCGCTGAATGCTCGGCAACGATTCACGACAGGCGGTAAAGACAAAGGTGATTTTATCCGCATAAGTATACAAGGTGATGTTTAAAGCCTGACCTTGCATGATGAAAGAGACAGGGTGAACGCTGAATACTTCGGCACCATTTAAATACTGTTTTTCTTTTGGCCCCGGCACATTGGAAATGACCACGTTATACATAGGGCGGCTGCTAGTATTACCTGTTCCCATCATCTGCCCTAAGGCAAAGGGGAGTGTCATGAGCGCACTATATGCCGTAATTTGTGAGGCATTCATATTAGCTAATAAGCTTTTACCCGCCGACATAGAGGCTTTGACTTTCTTGAAGCGGCTTAAGGTGTCTTTCTCATCTGTGCCTAATGAAGCGAGCATCATACCAATGGCGTTACCACCACCAGAATCGTCTTTTGGTCTGAAAGAAACAGGCACCTGTGAAACCAATGATTTTTTCGGCAAGGCATCTTGTTCGAGTAAGTAACTTCTTAATGCGCCACCACAGACTGCCATGACGACATCATTGAGCGTGCCGCCGTGGTGATTGCCAATGCTGAGTAAACGCTCAGTGCTGAACTCTACGGTACTGACACGTCGATGCGGACCCACTGCAGAATTTAGTATTGAATTGGGAGCAGAGTAAGGGGCAACTATGTTCGGGTTGCTTTTGAAGCGACCACCCAAGATGCTATCGAAGGTTGCGCTAAAGACGCCTGCTACCGCTTTAACAGGGTCGGATATTTGTGCCATTAAAGCTTGTGTGTAGGAGACAGTGTTAGGCGTTGAAGCTTTGGATTTACGGCTGCGCTTATCTTGTTTCATTGCCCACAAGGGAATAAAGTCTGAATTAACTTCAGTTTTGGCTTGTGCCATCCATTTCGCCATTAAACGTGAACCGGCAACACCATCTATTAAGGCATGATGCATTTTGGAATAAATGGCAAAGCAGTTATCTTCAAGGCCTTCAATAACATGGAATTCCCACATCGGTCTTCTGTGATCTAAGGGAATACTGTGTAATCTGGATATCAGTACAGCCAGTTCACGTTCGCCGCCAGGTTGTGGCAGGGCTGAGTGGCGTAGATGGTAGTCGATATCGATGTTTTCTACCGACTCCCAAGCATACATTGGGCTGGTTAACGAACGTTCAGCAAGTTTTAGGTTAAAAGGCGCTTCGGTGGGTTGGTATTTTCGAAATCCTTCTACCATATCTCTAATAAAGCTTTTGTCTGCGCCTTCTGGCAGTTTCATTCGCGCTAACACGCCAATTTGGCTGGGTGTGTTTTGGCTTTCAATGAGTAAAAAAAATGAGTCTGCTGGTGATAGTGCTTTATTCTTGATCATCGTTAAGTCCCTGTTTATATCGATAAGAAGAGTTTAAATTATTGAAAAGCAACTGTCTGCAAACCAACTCACGTATGGCTTATTTCTAGGGCATATCGCAGGTATAAATATTAGGTGGACAGGTATTATTCTGATAATAAGCACAAAAAGCTACCGCCTCGGCTTTGGTTTTACACTGCCCGGTAAAGTTAAAGTTGTCATTAAGCTTTGCTTGTATACAAATGGTCTGTTGGTCTTGTGTCCTTATAAAAAAAACTGACTAGTAAATCTGACTGATTGGTCTAATATTATACAAGTGTTGACTGGATAAGCAGTAGCGCAGTACCTCAGTACAGGGATTTGTTCCACTCCTGGTAACCTATCGATAAGCCGACAAATATTAATTTCGCAACCAACTGAAAAAATTGAGTCTGCTGAAAATGAACTTTGCTCGTATGGCTTGAAAGTTTTCTCTTCTTCAGTTCCTCTTTGACGTATTTCATCTGGTGTTTCAATAAATTAGATTTTATCTGTAGGTGATTCAATAAACAGAGTCATCAAGGAGATACCCATGGCATATCATTTTAAGAACTTGGTTTTTGAAGGGGGGGGCGTTAAAGGCATCGCTTATGTCGGCGCGATGGAAGTACTCGAAAAAAAACAAATTCTAACCCACATCAAACGTGTCGGTGGCACCTCTGCCGGAGCAATCAACGCCGTCTTATTTGCGCTGGGTTATAGTAACAAGGAAACCTTGGCCATCCTCAAGGAGCTAAATTTCAATAATTTTATGGATGATAGTTGGGGCGTGGCAAGAGATACCAAACGACTCATTAATGAATTTGGTTGGTATAAAGGTGATTATTTCCATAGATGGATAAGCCAGAGAATTCAGAATAAAATTGGCAATCCCTATGCCACCTTCAAAGATTTAGCCGCGACGGGAAAACCCGAGTTATATATCTATGGTACAAATCTAAGTACCCGCTTCGGTGAAATTTTTTCCAATGAACACACGCCCTCGATGCGCATCGCCGATGCGGTCAGAATTTCGATGTCCATTCCGTTATTTTTCACCGCATTTAAAAATGTTCGCAAAGATGTGTATGTGGATGGTGGCGTGTTAAATAACTATCCCGTAAAGCTTTTTGATAGGGAAAAATATCTTGATGCCAAACTATCCGAACTGAATTCCAAAATCAGTTCATATTATGCTGAAGAAAATAAAAAATTTCTGAAAACCCACGCTAAATCCAGCCCCTATTGTTATAACAAAGAAACTCTGGGTTTTCGTTTAGACAGTAAGCAGGAAATAGGTGCTTTTCGAGATGGCGCCGAGCCGCCTAAGGTGAATATTGATAATTTTTTTGAGTATGCAAAAGCCTTGATTAACACCTTGATAGACTCCCAGGCAAATAGCCATTTACATAGTGATGACTGGCATCGAACGATTTATATCGATACCAAAGGTGTGGGCACCACCGACTTTGATATCGACGATGCAAAAAAAATAGTACTAAGAAAATCAGGTGCTGAATGTGCTTCGAAATATTTCGAGTGGTTCGATGATGAAAGCAATGCGGCATATAACCGGCCACAAATAATTTAACAATGTATAGCCAAAGCGGCTTGCAGAGGGGACGAACATGGGGTCAGGTAAGACCCCATGTCTTCTAAGTATTTAGTAAATGATAGAAGATGCGTAGTTTGTTTGCTAATAAGATTCATCCAAGTTTATTCTGGCCCATAAGGCGCCAAGCTTGCCGTTCTTCTTTGGTGTTGCCAGCCGTTTTTTGCCTTTCCTTTTCGGCGGCGGTGCTTTGGGTAGTACAAATATCCGCATCTAAAGTCTGAATAAACCGTTAAGGCTGCATCAATGCCATACTTGGTGCTATATAAGCTTCCATCAGAATTCTTTCAGAATCTCTACCTCCAGCGGTAAGTCGTTGACGTGGTGCATAGCGCGCCGCTACACCAAAATTTTGTAGATAGCGGCTTTACAGGGTGGCGCATAGCTGTATTTATTCGTCAGGTTTTACTTGTGTTCTGGATGAATACTATCGGGAACCTGGGTTTTTGGTAAACGTAATTTTCTTAAGCCGTGACAAGGTTTTGCTTAGAACACGACTGCCAGAGAAACGTCTTTTCTTTTCAGTATTTTGCGTAGCGAATCGAGAAAAATGTTGCAAATCGCAACTCAATTTGCATTTTATGAGCAGGATGTGCTCCTTGTTAGCCTAGCCAATTTGGTCTGGGTAAAGAAAAAGTGCGCGGAAAACAGGGCAAATTGAGGGTCTGTTATTACTGGCACGGAAGTTGAAGGTGTCGTCGTCATTGTGTTGCAGTTTGCCTTAACGACCATCAACACGCATACATGCCAGTTAGCACGCCGCTGGCCAAGCCGTCAATGCCATAAAGGAAACTGAAATGGTTGCAGTACACTGTTCTTCTATTGAATCGCACACAATTTTTGTGCGGCATAAATTGTTAAAGCGACTAAAGATCTCTCTTCGCCGGTTACTTAAGTCATGCTTACAAATTCGATACCTATTTGTTGTGTTTACGGTTGTCGTTTCAGGACAGGCGGCTGCTGGTCCGTATTGCCAGAGTTTTCCCTGTACCATTGTGGGCAGTCATGACGATGACATTTTGAGGGGGACCGCCGATGATGATGTTATCTGCGGCCTGTCGGGCAATGACCAACTGTTTGGCTTGGAGGGCAATGACTTAATCTGTGGCGGTGATGGACATGATCTATTATTGGGGGGCGACGGGCAGGACCGACTCTACGGCGGCAAAGGGCGCGATCGGCTTGACGGCGAACGTGACAATGATGAGCTGGATGGTGGCCAGGGTAACGATACACTGGTGGGAGGGTCAGGCGTGGACTTTTTGGTTGGGGGATCGGGGCGCGATGCTTTTGAGGGCGCCTCACAGGCAGATACCTGTGACGCAGAGCGATCTGAGCAGGTGGGGGCGTGCGCTATGCTGGATGTGACGAATCATGCGCAGGGAAAATCGTTTACCACCCTAGGGCCGCATATTGCTCACCCGGACGGCAGTTTGTTTATACCCAGAGGGGTTAATATCTTTCCTTGGCATCGCTCACCAGCGACCGTTGATCTGATAAAAAACTGTTGGAAATTCAATATGGTACGCTTGCATGCCTGGATTCTTGATGACAACTCATCACAATGGAAAGACCACGTTGTTTATCTCGAAACACCGCTACTTTTTAATCTGGAAACCACAGAATTAGCGACCTACGACGTCAAGCCCTTCATTGATTATCTGACCAGTCAGGAACTGGTTGTGGTGTTTGATATACATGAATATGTTGGAGGTTTTTTTGAAGGGGAGGTGTTGGAGTCCTATCTTGTTTTTATTCGGGACTTTGCCGAACGTTATAAAGACAACCCCTATGTTTGGCTGGATTTGCATAATGAGCCCGGTGCCTACGAAGGTCAGCAGGGGGATTTTGGGCAGTGGCGTCATGAAGTCAGCACGATACTGTCCACGGTTAAAAACATCGCGCCTGATATGATGGTGCTGGTATCGGGTACAGCGTGGGGGCAAGACACAGGGCCGCATTGGAGTAGTGAGCCGGTGAAAGCCGAACAGAGTGCATTATTGGCTAATGCTGATGTGCTGTCTCCCTATAACAATGTGATCGGAACCTTCCATATTTATGATCAGTGGATTTATGGCACGCCGCGCCTTCAAGATTTTGTCAGCAAATTGTACACGACACTGGATAAGCCGATTGTGGTGGGTGAATACGGCGCAGTAAACAATGTCTCCACGCTTAGTGCGACGAGATCCTTGCATGAATTGGTGCAGCAGGAACCGTTTCAAGGCCTAGGTAGGACAGCCTGGGTGTGGGACGCCTATGACCAGAATGATCTGACGGTTTCATCGAGCGGTGGCGGACAGGCGATTGATTCGTGCACAGAACCTGTGAATCTGACGGAGCTCGGACAGCTTATTTGGGACGATAATCACTGATCCAAAATCGGCAATACTAATCAGGGTGTTGATTGCTCGTCACGTTATTATCTCTCACGGGAGGTATTATACGTGGTCGAGCCCATTGCTTGTGCTTGTTTCCATCTATACATGCTAGATCTTGATGATTGATTATTCATCAACAAACTAGCTCTTCGTAGTTTATGTCCTAAGGAATACCAACTTTATTTTCAAATAGCTTCGCAATTTGCAAATTTTTTGAGGATGCTTGCGAAGTTCCTTCTAACAGGCTTGCATGCTGACGCATGTGTTTGTTTTTAAGGCAGTCTATCTACTTTAATGTGTGATTATCAGCGGAGCGCCCTTCGCCAGGGGTTACGCAGAGGTCGACCACTATGCGATCCGCGCTTTCTTAACACCAAAAATAGCCACATTAGGGCTTGAATAGGTTTATGGTACAGAAAATGCTGTGACTAGTGGTAAACGTATCCAAGGCCAAATCCACGGAGACGACAGCACCTATGATCATCGAATTGGAAAATCGAAGATAGGGTTTAATAAATGAAGAAAATACAAGAGTTTACATACGTTCTACGTTTATTTGAGCTAAGCTTTGTTATGCCGCTTTCGCTATCCAGAGCGGGTTACTAAATACATGTTAACAGATCGTTTTATAGCTGTTGAACAACGAGAGCCATAATGCCAATGAAAAGAATTCCGAAGTATCGAGCACTAGAACCTAGGCTCTTGTTAGACGCAGCCGCTGTCATTACTGTGGCCGAGACGATTGCTGGTGAAAGTAATTCTTATCAGGCAGAAAGCGCAGAAGACGCAAGCTCTGAGTTGATTTCAACGGAAAAAACCATCGATAACCTGCTGGTTATTGATTCATCTGTGAACGATAAAGACCTGATAATTGCTGCTGCGAGCGAGCGTACTCAGGTTTTAGTGCTTGAATCAGATAAGAATGGTCTTGCCCAAATAGCTGATGCAGCGCAGCAATTGAACGGATTACTTTCTATCGAGTTAGTCTCTCATGGTACTGACGGCGCAATTACCTTAGGCAATAGTTTAATCGGTGACCACAATATCGCGTTATTTTCTGAGTATTTAAAACAGATGGGTGAGTCACTGGACCCCGAGGGTGACATTTTGCTTTACGGATGTGATGTATCACAGACGGATAAAGGACTCTCTTTTCTGGAACAGTGGAGTGAGTTGTCGGGTGCGGATATCGCAGCGTCTTCAGACATAACCGGAAAAGGCGGTGATTGGGATCTCGAAGTGCACTATGGCGATATCGCCAAAAGCAGTTTGAATGCTGAAAAACTAATAGACTATCAGTATGCGCTGACCATCGATGCGGCAGAACTGGCGTCTGAGTCAAGCAACTGGGACGTTGTCATTCAGGGGGCACAATTTGACGTGGGAGAAGACACGCAGGCGGGCTCGGGCATAGATATTTTAGGTGGCGCGGACAACGCCACCTTAATGACTATTTTTGATGATAACGATACGCCTGATGATTCCAGTGACGATGAAATTGGCTTTCGTTTTCTTATTGATGAAGGGGTCAAGGGGGGGAACTTCGATGGCTACACGTGGATTGCCTTAGACGTTGACGTAGATGGCGATCTTGATGTTCATCTGCTGTTCTATGGAAAAAATGGTAGCACAGGTCTAGATGTATATGATTCAGGGTCGGGTGCTAACTTATCACCAAGTACAACAGATATTTCCAATACGGGAACAGCTGTTAACTCGGGGCTGTTATTCGACTTTAGTACGGTCACAAGTATCGACAGCAGTGGCACGGCTGATCTGGATGCCGACGGTAACAGTGATTATTTCGTCAGTGCAAAGGTTAATTTTGACGCACTGGCTGCCGCAGTTAATCTGAAAACGCTTACAGGTACGAATGACACAATAAGTACCCTAAATGGTGGCCAAGGTTTGACCAAGGATACTGCTCTGCAGTTTATCATGGCTAGCGCCACTCAAAGTAATACCCTCAATAGTGATATTGCTGGTATAAATGGTGGATTAAATAGCACCACCTCTTACGCAGATCTCGGGCTTTTTACGTCCTATAGTTTTTCGAATCTGATTCCAACGATAACTAGCGATGGTGGCGGCGCCAGTGCTTCGCTTAATGTCGATGAAAACTTAACCTCCGTTACAACAGTGAACGCGACTGATGGCAACGATGACTCAATTACCTATTCGATTGTTAATAGTACGGATAATGCGGTTAGTACCGATTGGGAGGATTTTACTATTAATTCATCAACTGGGGCCTTATCTTTTGTTAGCGCTCCAGATTATGAGACGCCCGGAGACAGTGATTCGAACAATGATTATGTCGTTGTGGTTAAAGCCGACGACGGCAATGGCGGCGAGGATTATCAGACCATCACGGTTAACGTTCAAGATGTTGCTGATAGTGATGTTACCGCGCCCACCATTACGAGTATCTTGCGTCTAACGCCCTCGGATTCAATAACAAACAGTGACTCAGTTGTATTTCAGGTCACCTTTGATGAGGACGTGCAAAATGTTGATGCCTCAGACTTCACCTTAAGTGGCACAGCAAGCGGGGATGGCTCAGTGAGTAGCGTGACGCAAGTCAATGCGTCGGTCTATAACGTAACGGTAACCGGTGTAACTAACAGCAATGGCACAATAAATTTGGACTTCTCAGGAGGACAGGATATCACTGATACCGCGTCCAATGTCTTAGTCAACACAGTGCCAGGTTCAGAGCAAGAGTATACGATTGATAATACGGCGCCATCGGCACCGACGATGGACAGTGCCATCACCAATGACACGACGCCGACCTTAAGTGGTAGCTACGACAGCAGTGATGCGGCAGGTGGTTTCACGGTAACCGTCGACGGCACGATCTATACCTTGGGCACCGATGCCGCCTTAACAACCTCGGGCGATAGCTGGAGTCTGGATTTAGCGACGGACGGTCAGACACTGAGCGCGGGCACGTATGCTGTGACGGCAACGGCCACCGATCCCGCGGGTAATAGCACCAGTGATGCCAGCACGAATGAAATTGTGATTGATACGAGCGGTCCATCG
>JBFJZQ010000022.1:0-18296 GCA_041622015.1 Oleiphilaceae bacterium | reverse complement strand
ATTATCACTTGCGACTTGGAGAGCATTCGTGCGTGCGACTAACAAGATCGACACAATCTAATTTTGTTAATCCATACTTAGAATTAAGCATTTGAATACATCCTTATAAAATATTATGGGATTACCTATCTCATAATGCGTATAATTCAACACCCTATTATGCTCGCCCCATGACTTAATGAAAGGGCATTAATCTAACTATTTTGAGTAAACACATGAGTCAATTCTGGAGCCCAATTGTTCACACCCTGACACCCTATGTTCCGGGTGAACAACCAAAAGTATCTAACTTGATCAAACTCAATACTAACGAAAACCCTTACGGCCCTTCTCCAAAAGTATTAGACGCTTTAAAAGCACAAGCAGATGATCGGCTTCGTTTATATCCAGACCCGAATTCAAGTGATTTGAAAGCAAGCATCGCCCACTATCACAACATCAAAACGGAACAAGTCTTTGTTGGGAACGGTTCTGATGAAGTGTTAGCTCACGCCTTTTTAGGCTTGCTAAAAAAAGATAAACCACTGTTATTCCCAGATATTAGCTATAGCTTTTATCCTGTTTATTGCGGCTTGTATGAAATTGAATTTCAAACAATACCCTTAAATGATCAGTTTGAAATTCAAGCAAAAGATTATGCAATCGAAAATGGCGGCATTATTTTCCCCAATCCAAATGCCCCCACCGGCAAGGTGTTAGACTTAAGCGAAATTGAAACTATCTTGAAAGCGAATAGCCAATCGGTTGTCGTGGTAGATGAGGCTTATATTGATTTTGGTGGTGAAACCGCGATTACACTTGTCGACAAATATCCGAATTTACTGGTCACCCAAACACTATCAAAGTCACGCTCTTTAGCAGGCTTACGTGTAGGTTTTGCCGTGGGCCATCCAGATCTTATTGACGGATTAGAGCGCGTCAAAAACAGCTTCAATTCATATCCGCTAGATCGGTTTGCGATTAATGGTGCGGTGGCTGCTTTTGAAGATCAGGCCTATTTTGAAAACTGTTGCGAGCAAATTATTTCCAGCCGAGAGAACTTGATTGAAGACATGAATGCCCTTGACTTCGAAACCATTCCGTCTTCAGCTAATTTCATTTTCACAAAACATAAAAGCAAGCAAGCAGCTGATATCGCCGCTTATTTACGTGAGAAGTCTATTATCGTGCGTTACTTCAATAAACCGCGTATCGACAACTACTTACGCATTACGATTGGAACAGAAGCTGAATGCAAGGCTTTAGTAGACGCTCTAAAAGCATTTATATAGATACTCAATAAACCCACCTCTTCTAAGCGCGCCCCCTATCAGGTCGCGCTTTTTTTATGTCTGCTCTTCACAAATTTTTATCCATTCTTGAACCTAAGCCCCTTCTGGTTTGTATTTTTCAGCCACACACCTGCACACTTTTCATACAAGTTCACAATAGATAGCTAGACATAAATAGTTTTTTAGAGTACAAATGTACGCTTAAATAAGGAGTACTTATGTCAGCGTATTTAGAACCACCTCACACCACAAATTCATTCACCAGAAAACTCCAAGTATTTTGGACTTGGCTAGCGATGATACTAACAAACAAAGAAAGCTTCGCGGCGTATATTGAATCTGTGATTCAATTAATTAAACCCGAATGGCGCTACAAAACATTAGCCGCCGAGGTGATTTCGACTCAAAAAGAAAACAAAAATATTTACACTCTAACGCTGAAACCTAAGAGCAAATGGTCAACGTTTATCCCTGGCCAGTTTGTACTGCTTAGCGCTGAAATAAATGGCCGTATGCTAACCCGTACATTCAGTATTTCTTCTGCACCACGTGACTTTCAAGAAACGGGCTTTATCGAAGTCACTATTCGGGCGCAAGATAAAGGTTCGGTGACCCCCTGGTTGAGAGATCAACTCCGCCCGGGAGACTTTGTCTATCTGTCAGAAGCTATGGGTGAGTTCTGTTTACGCTCCGATCATCATAAAAAGGTCTTTATCGCGGCGGGTAGCGGTATTACACCGATACGCTCGATGTTAAATGAGCATAGAGATTCACCTTGGCTAAAAGATGCACATTTGTTTTTCTATTTGAAAAATAAAGATGATGCTTTCTTTACAAAAGACCTGAAGATTTTGCAAGACAAAGGCTTGAATTTGCACATGATGTATACGCAAGACGCTGGGCGTTTTTCTATTGCTCAGCTTGAAGCGGGATTAAGCAAACACCAAGCTAATCAATCAATGACAGACATTGATTATTATATTTGCGGCCCCAGCAACATGATCGAAACGACCATATCCTTAATTGCTTCCGCTGGCGTTAGCGACTCAAACATACATTTTGAATATTTCGGAAAAGCACCTTTAAAACTTGATACAGACACGAGCGATCAAGCTGAATTTATCCAAGTAGATTATCTTGACTCGCGCAAGCAAGTGAAATTCACCAGCGGCACCGTCACCAAAACCTTGCTGGAACTCGCTGAAGACGAAGGTCTGAAACCGGTGTCAGGCTGTCGAATGGGTATTTGTCATCAATGCATCTGTAAGAAAAAACAAGGCCGAGTATTTAATACCAAGACTCAGGAATATTCAGACTCTGGCGCTGAAGAAATTCAGCTTTGCCTCTCCATCCCTGTGGGTGATGTTGAGTTAGAACTTTAAACAAATATATTGAGATAACAGCATGAAGCACGTAAATAAAGACACCTTAGCCGCCTTCGCTGAAGACTTGAATCAGCTAAGAGATGCAACGAAAGATAAACTTGGCAGCCAGGATGCGCGTTATATTCGCAAGATGATAGCGATTCAGCGCATCAGTGAAATTTCGGGCCGTATATTAATGGTCATGGGGTTTATCAGCCCCTTACTTTGGGTATTGGCAGTTTTATTATTAGCCTTAGCCAAAATCCTCGACAATATGGAAATTGGCCATAATGTTATGCATGGCCAGTATGATTGGATGAACGACCCGAACATCAATTCCAAAAAATTTGAATGGGATATCCTAGGCGATGCCGGCTCATGGAAGCGTTATCACAACTATGAACATCACACCTATACCAACGTAATTGGCAAAGACCGCGACTTTGGCTATGGTATTTTCCGTTTGAGTGACGACTATGCCTGGCGTCCAAAAAATCGTTTTCAGATTCTGCATTACTTAGGTCTAAGCACCTTTTTCGAATGGGGCATTGCTTATCACGAGTTAGCAGCTGAACGTATTTTTGTGGGCAAGCCAAAAGAGCACAGTGAGTTACCTATTTCCAGAAAACAACTGCGTCGTGACTTCTTTAGTAAAATGGGTCGACAGCTTTTTAAAGACTATATCTTCTTCCCATTACTATGTTGGCCTGTTGCGGTTCAGGTATTAGTGGGCAATTTGATCGCAAATATTCTGCGTAATTTATGGACGTCGACCATTATATTTTGCGGCCACTTCACCGAAGAGGCACAGACTTTTACCGAAGACGACATTAAAGATGAAACCCAAGGGCAGTGGTATTATCGGCAAATTTTAGGCTCTTCAAACCTTGAGGGCTCTAAAGTCTTTCATATCCTGACCGGTCATTTAAGCTGCCAGATTGAACACCATTTATTCCCAGACATTCCAGCAAGACACTACCCGGAAATGGCAAAGCGTGTTCAGGAAATCTGTACAAAGTATGACATACCCTACAATACAGGCTCATTTTTCAGCCAATATAAAACCGTAGTACAACGAATTATTAAATACTCAGGCCCGACTCAAGCTGAAGCTGCGCTGAGTAATTAATAAGTATATAGGGTGCGCTTGCGCACCAATGAAACCTGATGAAAAATAAGGTGCGCAAGCACACCCTATAACATCTTTATTATATTATGATAGAAGCTGCAAGACCGCACTTCGTTGACCATTTGCCTGAGCCTGCACCGCAATTTGCGCCTGGTCACGCACTTGGCTTGCGGCTAAGTCTGCGGCGACTTTAGCGAAATCGGCATCACTGATTCGGCTACGGGCTTCAGCCGCATTTACTTTTGAAGAACGAATATTATCGATTGAACTTTCAACACGGTTACTCACCGCACCCAATTCTGATTGGCGTGACACGACTAATTCAGAGGCTTTTTCGAGCGTTTCTAATGATTTGTTGGCTGCACTTTGGCTTGTTAAGTCAATATCATCGAAGCCTAGCTCTTTGAATTCTTTGGCTAGATTTTTCCCTTCAAGCTGAATACTTTTAGAGGGCTCATCTAACTGAACACTTATACCGTCATCATTATTCAGTAAAGATTTACCATTAAAATTGGTGTTTTCAAGCAGTTTATTTGACTCTTCGAGCAACTGATCTGCTTCTGCTTGAAGCGCTTTTCTATCCTGACTGTTAAGTGCACCATTACCTGCTTGCAACGTTAATTCTTTAATGCGCGAGAGATTATCATTGAGGCTTGCTAACGAACCGTCGGCAACTTGGATAGCCGATATAGAGTCATTGGCATTACGTATAGCCACATCAAAACCGCTCAATTTACTGGTCAGTTTTTCAGCTATGGCTAAACCTGCGGCATCATCTGAGGCGCTGTTAATTTTGCTGCCTGAGGCTAATTTCTGAAAGCTATCATTCGTTGAATTGGACCCTGAAATAGCCGAAGCACTGCCGAATGAAGGGTTGAGTGAGATTGCCATGTGCATGACCTCCATCAGAATAAGACAGATATGATAACCCAAACAGAAAAATTGTTCATTTAGTAAACAGTAACGCTTAGTAACTCAGGCCATGAAAAGTCAGCCTGCTTTGCAGAACAGGCTAAGTTGCCTACAATACTCAGCCTGTCATCCTATTTTTCTAGCAAAAGAAATCTAATGTTTGAAAATTTTTTAGCACACTCGCACACCGATGCCTTATTTGATAAGGACTTTCAAGAGTGGCATCACGGCATACCCTATTATGGTTTTTGGGCGATATTAATTGAGGATAAAAACTCTCTTGGACAAGTATCAAACGCCCAGAAGCAACTACAACATTTCTTCTTACCGGGATATTCGCGTCAAGCGCATATCACTTTAAATGCCGGCGGTTTAATGTCTGAAGCTTATTTTTCGAAGACGAAATTAGCGCAGCAAATAAGCTTAATCCAATCAATCGGTTTATCACCTTTCGAAATTTCACTTGGGCATATTGATAGTTTCACCACGGCAGCCTATATCAGTGTAATTGATTCAAGCAACACGCTTCTTAAAATCAATGAAGCGCTTAGCTTCATTGCAAGTGACGCCAAGCCCGACATGTTTCAACCACACGTCACACTGGGTTTGTATAGAGACAGATTTGAAAGCACAGAAATTGCAAAAGAAGTTATGAAGCTTGAAGATATTAAAACATCGGCTTTCGAGATTAGCGAAATTCAATTTTGTCGTTATGAGACAAAAAATATTCAGGGGCCAATTGAAGTAATCCAACGTTTTAAACTGTAGGCATGCTCTTAATTTGTCGGCAATGGATAATTATGCATTTCAATAAAAAGCCATTCTCAGTCATCAAAAAAGATAGGTAAGCGTTCCAGCAAAGGCTACTGCTTTAGACGTATCTAAATCTACCGTGTAAGAATTATCAGAGAATCTGCCTTGTGCAATATAGTAGTAACTTCCGCCTAAGGCCATCGTGAGATTTTTGAAAAGTAAGTACTTTCCACCGAAAGCGAGTGAATACCTTTCTGCCTGCGGGTTGCGCAGATTTGTTCCATCTACACCTATCGGTGTTTTCGGCGGATTAATATCAAAGTATGATTCGAAGTAGCCACCTAAACTCAAGCGTTCGGAGAGTTTCACGCCCAAGCCAAATTTGTAATTTAAGGTGTCATTTTTAAACAGAATCAAGTCGCCACTCAAATTACCCGCCTCTACTTGCAGTTCTTCCAAGCTAGACCAATCTCCCCAGCGTAATTCCATAAAGGCCAACCAGTTTTCAGTGATGCCCGACTGAAGCCTAAAATTAATGGCTTTCGGCGTTAAGGTTTTTGCCTCTGCTGTTTCAGTTACGACGCCACTGAAGTCTGGCAAAGGTGCTGTCACAGTACCTGTCAGGTCATGATGAATTTCATTATGGAAAAATAAGGATGCACGCAATGCAATTTCGGGGATTTCATAAGCAAGACCAAATAAATACCCCCATTCCGAGGAGCCATTTAAGCTAGCAATATAATTATCACTGCGTCCCATATTCTGATTTGTTAAATCTGAACTAAACGAGCCATCAATACGCTGACGTTTTGGCCCCCCAATAATGCTAAATACAGAATGTTTGAACATGCCTGAGCCATGATAAATATCATAAGAAATGCTACACGCAAGACTAATCGATTTACTGGTGTATTCAGAATCAATGGGTGCGGAAACTTGCGAGCTTTGATTTGAATCGCTTTGATAGCTCAATACATCATCTTCATAAGTCGTTTTGAATCGAAAGGGACGTTCGATTTGTGCAGCACAATTAACCTGGTCATTAACTCTTAAACGAAGAGCAACTCTAGGTTCGGTATATTCATCGACAATATTAGCAATAGTCGTTGCGGGCAAATTAGCGCCATTGCCAATATTTCGAGAGACATCCAGATTCACGGAGGGACTAAGATAACTCACCGAAAGCTCTAGCGCGGACTGATCCCCAAAAATAATATCGAAGGGTCGGCCTGAGCTATCAAAACCGCCCGCATAAACGGCAGCATTGAACATACACAAATTTAATAAAAGAAATCTGAACATCTACAACTGTCACTTTTTATTAGAATTTTTCGATAAGCCATTATAGACAGATTATTCTATGAATACCGTTTCAAATTATGTAAAAGCAAACAACCCTCACAAATTCGAAGCTACTTTCACTGCATTATGGAAGATAAGTCATCAAATCAAGATCAATTCAATTAACATATATACTCACAGGCACCTTAATTCTCTATCCAGAGCAACACGAGGTATCATGTTCGCTTTGCATAATCTAAGATGCTGAAATGAGCGCTAAGCTTTGTCGAGAATGAGGAACTAAATCTTGATGTCTTCCCTTCCTAAATGGATCGAATACGGTGCTTTCATTTTGGCATTAGTCGCTGGATGCATCAATGCGATTGGTCTTTTAGGCTTTGAGCATCAATCAGTCTCTCATCTGTCTGGAACAGCTACTTTAGTGGGCACCAGCATACTTAACAGTTCGCTTGAAAAAGCCACCCATTTAATCGGCATCCTCTTTGCTTTTTTTATTGGCGCAGCCTTATCGGGTTTCTTACTTCATGGAAACTCTCTTAAGCTAGGTAAACACTACGATACAATTTTATTCTTGGAGTCTTTGCTAATATTTACAGCCTTATATTTATTGTCGAAAGGCTCCTTCTACGGTCACTTCGCAGCATCGGCTTCGTGTGGTCTTCAAAACGCATTAGCGACAAGCTACAGTGGCGCCATCATTCGTACCACACATTTAACAGGCATTTTCACCGATCTTGGCCTGATGTTAGGCGCAGTATTCAGAGGGGAAGCTTTCGATAAAAGAAAGGCTATTTTATTTTTACTCATTATCCTTGGCTTTGTCCTAGGCGGGACACTAGGCGCATTACTTTTTAGCCATTACAGTTTTAATGCCCTTTTCGCACCAGGAATTATTTGCCTGATCTTAGCTATTGCATATCGAAGGTATTCGAAGGATGCGCACCTGTCATAATAACAACGTCAACTTACACCGAAATATCAATCTAAGTTAGAAAACCCATGGCAGCCTGACTATAAAATGGCTATGCTCTTTGATTAATTTTCAATCCTTAAATAGCCAAGGACTTGTCAGCTTCCGCTTATGTTTGAACTAAAAACGATTTTCCTGTTTATCATCACCGCAATAGCAGAAATAGTGGGCTGTTATTTACCGTACCTGTGGTTAAAGCAAGAAAAGAGTATTTGGCTGCTTATTCCTGCCGCCCTTAGTCTCAGTTTATTTGCCTGGTTTCTCACTCTCCATCCGACAGCTGCAGGGCGAGTTTATGCAGCTTATGGCGGTATTTATGTTGTGGTCGCATTAATTTGGTTATGGACAGTCGATGGGATTAAACCAAACTCGTGGGATATTATTGGCGGACTCATTGCCTGCCTAGGCATGGCCATTATTATGTTTTCACCTAAAAACCATTAACTTTCTGATATAAATAGAGCAATACATTTTTCTTTTTAGAGATATAAACTTCAGGACGAACAGCAGTATGAGCAAAAAGAAACTACAACAATTATGCCAGTGCCAATGCGGGCATACTAAATTCACGCTCAAAGGTGAGCCCATTGTACGAATCGCCTGCCACTGCACAGTTTGCCAGGAGTTTAATCAGGCACCTTTTGCAGATGTTACGCTTTTCCTATCAAAAGACGTAGCCTTAGAAAACAAAGAATCTATTAGTCTGAGAAAGTATAAATCTCCGCCTGCGATCCCAAGAGGAAAATGTCTTAAGTGCGACAAACCTGTCATAGAATTTTTAGATTTACCACTCTTTCCGTCGCTTACGATCATTCCAAGCCGCCTAATACCTTATGGTCCTTTGCTACCCAAACTATCAGCGCATATTTTTTATCACAGCAGAGTTGCAGACATTGAAGATAAATTACCCAAAATAAGTGGTTCAATAAAAAGCCAGTTAGCACTTAGCAAAAAATTGCTCCCCGGTATTTTTCTTAAATTGATAACTAGCTAATCAGGAGATTTGATAGCGTTCAACGAGCAAATCACCCTAGCATAAAACCAATAAAAACTACTCAAAAAAGGAAATAAAATGGATATAACCGGATTAATCATTTTCTTGGCAATTGGGGCGCTAGCCGGTTGGTTAGCAGGGAAAATCATTAAAGGCGGCGGCTTTGGTTTAGTGGGCAACATTATTATAGGAATTGTCGGTGCGGTAATAGGCGGTTTTGTGTTTAGCTTATTGGGTATCTCAGCTGGCGGCTTAATTGGCTCAATTATTACAGCAACGATCGGTGCAATGCTGCTGTTATACGGAGTAAGATTGATAAAAAGAATGTAGCTGATTTCTAAGCCCTACTGTGTTTCTTTAATCACAAACGGAGCTTTATTATTTTTCCAAAACCCGCCACAACCTCTTCCAAGAAAGAAGCGGCAGACAAAAACATACCGATAATTAAAGCACTGAAAAAGGTGTTATAAGAGAAAACAGACACCATCCCCCATGAGGAGTGAATTCCAAACGGAGGATAAAATCTACTTAACGGCCTACAAACTTTGCCGCACGTCTTTCAATAAAAGACTGGATACCTTCTTTCATATCTTCACTCGCCATGACCGGTACTAAATCTTTAAAAAGCCTATCAATAGCTGCTATTTCACCTTCATCACGGGCAATTTGAGAAGACTTAAGGCTACCCTGAACGCCTAAGGGTGCGGCATTAGCAATGCGTGTCGCAATAGCAAATGCTGCTTGGTATTGTTCCCCGAACTCACATAACTCCTGAATCATTCCCATACGATACGCCTCTTCAGCCGACCACTCATCACCGGTTAATAGATAACGCTGCGCATTCGCCCAACCCAGTTCACGCTGTAAGCGAATGGTCGCACCACCACAGGCATATAAACCACGCTGCACTTCCAATTGGGCAAAACGGGAATTATTGGCTGCCACACGAATATCGGTATTGAGCATCATTTCCACACCGCAGGTATAACAAAAACCCTGCACAGCCATAACAATCGGCTTGGATAATTTTGGGCCGCTTAAACCAAAAGGATCAATGGCACCTTCAGGCAAAGGTGGGAGTTTCCCTGCTGATAAGGTCTTTGCCCAATCAGTTAATTCAAGGCCAGAGGTAAAGTGATCGCCTTCACCATAGAATAAACCAACACGCAACTCAGGATCATCGTTTAATTGACCATAAGCCAAGGCAATATGATGATACATCTCGACTGTGAACGCGTTATATTTTTCAGGCCTAGCCATGGCAATTTTTAGAATATGGCCTTCTTTTTCAACTTTAATCATCGACTTTGTTCCTTTCATGAATCTGAAATAAATTAGTATATGACCTTAAAAACAACCATCGCGCATTTCAAAACAGGTAGTGTCCCTATCTAATAACAATTGCGCATCATGATGCATCTGCGGTAATTCCCAATAAAAATAGTACTGCGCCGCTTGTAGTTTCCCTTCATAAAAATCATTTGTTTCCTGATCCTTAAGGCCTTTTTCAGTCAGTTTTACCAAAGCCTGTTGCGCCGCTAATGCTTGTCGTAACCAAAGCCAGGAAACAACGACCTTACTCAACATATTCAAGTAACAGGTAGCATTGGCTAATACCTGATCAGGTGATGTCTTCTGCATATCCCCTGCTAATTGCTGCGTCACTCGCTGAACTTTTTGAAGCGCGTCTTTGAGACTAGCCACCCAAGGTGCCAGGCGTTCATTATTGGCGTCGACTCTGAGCATATCCTGCATCATCACTTGATTTAACAGCACCAAGCCCTGACTATTTTTTTGCCAGATTTTACGCCCCATTAAATCTAATGCCTGGATACCATTGGTACCTTCATGAATCGGATTTAAGCGGTTATCTCGCCAGTACTGCTCAACCGGATATTCTCGGGTATAGCCTGCACCACCTAGAATTTGTATGGCTAAGTCATTGGCTTTCGGGCCATATTCTGAACACCAGGATTTGATAATGGGCGTGAGTAAATCCAAGAGTGTTAATGCATCTTCTGCTTTTTTCGGTTCTGGGTTGGTATGCGCTTCATCCAGTAAAGATGAGCCATACAAACACAGTGACAAGCCCCCTTCAACATAAGCTTTCTGTGCTAATAGCATTCTACGCACATCGGCATGCTGGATAATGGATACAGCTTTAGAACTTGCACCTTGGGATGGCAGCCTGCCTTGAATGCGGTCGCGCGCATAGCCCAATGAATACAAGTAGCCACGATAGCCAATCATCGTTGCCCCCATGGCAACACCAACACGCGCTTCATTCATCATTTGAAACATATAACGTAAGCCCTGATGAGGCTCACCAATTAAGTAACCCACACAGGATTCTTTTTCACCAAAGGATAAGACCGTAGAGGTGGTGCCTCGATAACCCATTTTATGCAGCAGCCCCGCTAAGGCCACATCATTTCGTTGATCAGGGTTGCCCTGCTCATCCAGGGTAAACTTAGGCACTAAAAATAAGGAAATGCCTTTGACACCCGCAGGCGCACCTTGAATTTTTGCCAAGACTAAATGCACAATATTCTCGGTCAACTCGTGGTCACCGCCCGAGATATACATTTTACTACCCTTAATATGATAGTAATCCCGACCTGCTACGGGTTTAGCTTGGGTACGAATATCCGCCAGGGATGAACCAGCTTCGGGCTCTGTCATCGCCATCGTGCCACTAAACCGACCTTTCAACATAGCGGGCAGAAATTGTTGCTTGAGGGAATCACTCGCAAAAGATTTAATTAAGTTTGCTGCTGCAATCGTTAAAAATGGATACCCACTGGTCGAAGCATTGGCGCTGGTAAAGTAGCCCATGCACATGGTCATAATCACTTCAGGTAACTGCATACCTCCTTCTTCAAAGTCGTTTCGACCTGCGATAAAACCCGCTTCTGCTAAACCATGAAAGGCTTGTTTTACCTCATCCATCATCGATACTTTATGACCATCAAAGGTGGGCTCATTACTATCTAGCCTGGCGTTATGCGGTGCAAATAAATCTTCAGCTATTTGCTTAGCGGTTGCTAAAGCAGCATTGAAAGTTTCCTGACTATGCTCTGAAAAACGTTCACGGCTAGTTAAGGCATGGGTATTGAGCACTTCATAAAGTTGGAATTGAACATCACGATCATTTAATAATGCATTACTGGCATCTAAAGCGCTCATAGTGAAAACCTTTTACTCATTTAAAATTTGATTAGGGAACAAACCTTTTTCTCAATCAAATAACTCTAGACTATTTATTTCGATTAAGTTCATAGGCTGTGCCAAGAAAACTTTAGCACTATCAAAGGCCACTTTCTCATATCCATGAGACTTCTTTAATCGTCTGATATGACATAATATGTGCTAATTACGCCACACTATTTTTGTAAACATCCAAGGTTCTTATTATGCGCCATGTGACGATATTAGGTTTTGACTACGCCTTTGCATCCGCCATTACCGGCATGTCTGACCTGCTCAGTTCTGTCGGCGTCACTTGGAATTACATCCAAGGTAACCCGAGCAATAAACAATTTGATGTCTGCATCGTCACGGTCGACGGAAAAGACGTAAAGTGCGCTAACGGCATTACCATTTCGGCACACCACAGCATTGCTGATATCAAGAAAACAGATCTATTGATCATCCCTACCATTGCCGGCGACATCAGCCAAACTCTCGCCCTCAATCAAAAAGTATTACCTTGGTTGGTAAGCATGCACGAACAAGGCGCTGATATTGTCAGCAACTGCACCGGGGCTTTTTTGCTTGCTGAATCCGGTTTACTCAACCATAAAAAAGCCACCACTCACTGGGGCTTTGTCGATGAATTTCAACGCCGCTACCCTTTGGTTGACCTGCAAGCCGAACAAATGATCACTTCCGATGGCGCAATATTTTGCTCGGGCGGCGGTATGGCTTGGTTCGATATGGCGCTGTATTTGATTGAGCGCTACTGCGGCTATGACATCGCCAAGGCCAGCTCTAAATCCTACGTCATTGATATGGGCCGTGGCAGTCAAGCCGCTTACAGCAGCATCCCCGGCAAACGTTATCATCAGGATGAACGAATACTGGCATTACAAGATTGGCTCGACAGCCATTTCAATGAAGCCTTAAGCGTATCCAATTTATCCGAACAGGCTAAACTATCGGAACGCACCTTGAAGCGAAGATTTAAAGCGGCAACAGGCGAGACACCTATCCAATATATTCAGCATCTTCGCATTGAAGCTGCCAAAAAACGGCTAGAAAGTTCTCAGGATAGTGTCGAAGCCATTACCCACCAGGTAGGCTATGAAAACTTCGCTTCGTTTATTAGGCTGTTTAAGCGTTTTACCAATTTAACGCCGAGTGCTTATAGAGTGCGCTTTTCGAGAATGGCTAATTAATCTGAAGAAAGCGTGACGATTTTGGCATCCCTGAGATTTTTTGTGATTTATCAAGTTTTGATTGATCTGAGTCAATCAGGTTTTTACTGAAATAGTGCTCAATGGTTACAAATAATAAAAACCAGGGAAAAATCCTATGCCAGATAATATACAAAATACTTTTGAAGACTTAACTGCACCTAATAAGCTGACGCAGCGTGCTCGCCTTAGTGAAACATCTCAGGGCACACCGATGTACCTCGAACAAGTTTATCATTGGTCATACCTTAACCCGCGCAACGTCAAATGGCTTGACCGTGAATGGATCGTCAAAATAATTCTTTGGTGGCAACACGCCAAACTGCGGCATGCAGCTTTCAGTGAAATTCAGACTGGGGATAAGGTACTTCAAACTGCTGCCGTTTATGGGATATTTTCTCCCAGCTTAGCGGAACATCTTGGTTCAGCAGGTCAACTTACTGTAGTAGATGTTGCGCCGATTCAGGTATCGATTACGCTTAAAAAACTCTCTGAGTATTTAAACGCAACAGTCGTATTATCAGATGCATCACAGTACCAAGTATGTAAGGACACAACGGTCATACTGAGTTACTTCTTACTTCACGAAGTCCCTGACGACTATAAGCAGAAGATTCTGGATAACCTCTTGAGTCAATTATCTCTAGGTCAAAAACTGGTGTTGGTTGACTACCATAAACCTCATTGGGCTCACCCACTCAAACCACTTATGAGTTTCATCTTTAATCAGTTTGAGCCCTTTGCCAAGTCCTTATGGCACAGTGAGATCAAAGTTTTTTCCCATATACACAACGAGTTTAATTGGGAGAAATCAACGTTTTTTAATGGGCTCTATCAGAAAGTAGTGGTCACTAGAAAATAATCAAGATCATTAGCTAGTCTGAATGTCACTAATCGAGTGGCAAATGTCTTGTTCCGATTCGTTTGAGTTTAGGGATAAAATATGTCCTTTGGCCCACCAGAAAACCACACACATCATCACAATATGCACAATGAGAATCGTCCATATAACCGCCACCATGCCAAAAGGTACTGTAATGATAATACCTGCTATCAAGACAATGGATAATAATAAATTGAGCTTAAGTACCAAGGCTGGCTGATGTTGGACTCTTAAAGCCGTGAACAAGGTTTCTAAACAGACACGCGGAATGGCTGACCAACACAATAGAACCAACATTGGAATAACGCCTTGATTCACCCATTGCTCACCAAAGACATGCGGCACATACCAATGCGCAAGTTGTGTCTGCAACAAGACCAGCATGGCCGTCAGAGATGCTGACACACCCAGCGTCAGAGCAAAACTTTTGATAATCTGCCCGGCTTCCCGCTTCACCTTAGACAAATAAGGCATCAGAGCTGCACCAATGGCATGCTGCAAACTCATTGAAATACCTAAGCCCGCATTATAGGCAAAGAAATAAATACCCAAAGCCTCAACCCCCCAAACGTAGCCAATCAGCAAATAATCAATATTATTTCTGAGGGTCATCAATAAATCGTCGGCAATCACATTGCTCGAATAACTGAATATCTGCTTCCAGCCTTTCAGACTAATCCACAAAGTTGGCCGCCATGCACAGTACTTTCTATGAAAATAAATCCATAAGGGCGTCACCAATACTTTCGCCAGCACCACTCCCCAGATACCCCACCCCATAAATACCAATAAAATAGAGATCAGCGCATCAAAGAAACTTTGC
This sequence comes from Oleiphilaceae bacterium, assembly GCA_041622015.1. Taxonomy (GTDB): domain Bacteria; phylum Pseudomonadota; class Gammaproteobacteria; order Pseudomonadales; family Oleiphilaceae; genus PZPK01. The sequence goes on along the minus strand of JBFJZQ010000022.1, from coordinate 3,480 downwards.
GACATATCAATCTTGGCGACAATATTGACGCGACCTTCTCGCAGGTTGAGAGCCGTTTGCACCATGGCAAAAGGTAACTGGAGATAAACTAAAGCCATAGCGCATATGGGTAAAAATAATGCGCTGTTATCATAAATAACACTTACACATGCTGCAGCGATGATTTGCACAACAAATAAAGTAATAGAGATAAACCAATTCAAAGTGTAGGAAGTTTGACAAAGTTGCTCAATTTCATCCGCCTGAACCTGAACCAATCTCACTTGAGTAGAACGGCGCATGATCACAAACACCAGTTCATGCACAGTAAAGATAATCGCTAATAAACCATAAGCCTCAGGTACAAGAATTCTAGCAATCACAATTGTCGCAGCCAATCGAAATACTCTATTAATCACCTGAGCACCCGCCAACCACATCAACCAACTCACAAATGAGTGCGAAAATATACGCCTTACTAAATCAGCTATTTTATTGGTCATCATCGCATCTCATTTTAGAAAGGTTATATAGCTTGTCAGAGTTAGTGATATTTCATTTTTACCAATTGGCGAAATCAATGACTTTGACCCGACCCTTTTGAGGCTTCATATACCAGTCCGGTGATTTACTTCCTTGCGTATTGATAAAGTCTATAAAGTCTGGGTAAGCCAAACCAATATCTTGCGCTGCAAGCGGCGGCTCCCAATAGTCTGGAATTATCATGGCAAACGGAAAGCCATTTTCATCTTTGAAAGAGGTCTTGCCATCCAGCTCGTTACGTGAATATGGCAACACCGCTTTCTTACCTATCAGGTGAACTTCGTAAGATGTGTCGTGGACATACAAGTAAGGGTCAAAAGGCGCAGCCGCTATTTGGTTCATTGGGATAGGATTATCCAGCATCACACTAAACTCAAAGCGTGGCCCTTTCTGGATGCTTTGCTCTTCAAAGGTATTCACATAAGTTGAGTCACCATCAGCAAAGATATCCGCAACAGACTCCACTAAAGGCAGGTCAATACTTCCCAACACAGTACGCTCTTTGGGAAAACCATCCAAGGGTGCTTCCGAGCCAGTTGCATAGACACTATTAGAGGCGCTACCTGTTGCCGTTTCTGGCAACTCAATTCTTAAATGCCAATCATGTTGATAGGCTGCACCACGCGCAATCAAAAAACCATTGCCCTGTATCACCGAGGCGGCTGAGTTTTTGTTGTGCCCCACCGCGACTTGATAGGCCACCACCAGATCATTGAAATCATAATCACCACGGTTCGGATATAAGTCTTCGTAAGAAACCAGGTAATAACTATGACTGGAGGGGTAATACACCCAATTCAAAGTCTCGGCGCCATCCTCTTTTATAACTAATGGCGCGCCTTCATGACCGGGTGCAAGTGCATCTAAATAGGCAGCATCGGCCGCGCTAATGAGTGCGACATTCTCAAAACCATTGCTATAGTCATAAAAAGCTTCTGGGTCGCCTTGTGATACATCGGCATCCAGAAACACAATATGCAGACTGGTGGATGTCACATTCGTTAAATCTATATCTACCGGCATTTTAATCGTGGCATCATAAGACGAAGCATTTATGGCGCTATCTGGATCAGATGAAATTCGGTCCGAACCCGCGTTACCTAATAAGGTGTAGAATGATGAGGGTGTAGCAACCCCTTCCGGCCTTAACATGGAGGTTGTCATGGTCTCAAACTCTGTAAATACATGGGTTTGGCCGTCAACTACCAAGCTTAGCTCAACCGTTGCCAATGTGACCGCTTGGCTATCTGCTTTTTCACTCCCATCAGCCGCCTCATTGACATCCACAGCGAATAACAAATGACCATCGCCATCCAGTCTGAATGCCTCTAAGTCTGTGGCAGAAATACTCAGTTTATTGTTACTTGGCTTGAAAAGATCCATGGTACCAGAACCTTGCGAACTGACATTTCCTGCTAAGGTATAGGATGTAACCTGAGCTGAAGCGTGCTGAAGACCCATCAGCAAGATAAATAGGCCAAGTCTGCAGCGTACAAAGGAATTAACGAGTGAAGCGATTAAAATTTTGATCATAAAAATTTCTCCTCAACCATTACACCCTGGCCGTCTAAGTCCGAATAAATTTCAACAATTACGGAGTCATGGGCTAAAGGTAAGACCAGCTCCATTGTTAAGGTATCTAGCGTTTCATATGAGCCTACAAACAAGGCGTTGGCATCATGATCAATCACTTTAACAACATAGACATTGCCTTCTATAGACTCTGCAATACCTGCTAAATCGACGTTTAGAGCGACTTCATAATAGTTACTAAAGTTGAATAAAGCCGGTGCACTATTCTCGCCTAAGGCGCGGGTAGAAGAAGGCGTTGCTATGGCATGGTTAGTATCTGCGCTTAGCTCATGGACACTATTGGCGGCATCATCTGCAGACTGACCTCCGCCACATGCAATTAACGCAGCTACACTAAAAACAGTTACTGTTTTTTTAGGTAGTCGCACGAAAAAATACAACAGTTGATTAATCTTCATAACTATTCCTTTCGTGATTCTTAAGATTTAAAAGTAAGATGACTTATGAAACCTGAGCGTAATTTCCACCAAAATCTGAAATAAAGTCATCCGAGAACAAAGGTTTTCCTGTTAAATACCCCTGCAGAATGTCACAGCCCATCTCATTGAGAACACGATACTGATCTTCGGTTTCGACCCCTTCAGCCACCACTTTTAAATCCAGGTCGTGACCGACCGTCACAATCGCTTTTGCAATCGCTAAGGCTTTTGGGTCATGGGTTATATTCTTCACAAAACTCATATCGATTTTCAGAAAATCGACTGGCAGGCTGCGTAAATAGCTGAAGGATGAGTAGCCTGTGCCAAAATCATCGACCGACACCTTAATACCTTTGTCACGCAAGACCCGAAGATTCGTTATGGCACGACCTTTAGGATCGACCATAATACTTTCAGTTACTTCAAGTTCGATTAAGTGCGGGCTGACTTGACGCGATTCGATTTCTCTGAGCAGGTCACAAACAAAGTGGCTGGTATCAAGGTGCGAACCCGAGATATTGATAGATATAGGCACCCCCGAAAAGCCTTCTTTCTTCCAGACAACAATCTGATCCAGCACTTTTTCAATAACAACCTGACTCAAGGCTTCCATTAAGCCGCACTGTTCTGCCATCGGAATAAATTCACCCGGTGAAACCATACCCACTTCTTCACAATGCCAGCGAAGTAAAGCCTCTATCCCTACTAGCTTACGCGTTCCAGTATCCACTTTCGCTTGATAAGCCATCTCGAGCTTTTTCGCAGCAATGTCGCGCCTTAATAAACGCTCCAAGCGACTACGTGACTGAACAATTTGTTCCATTTCAGGATTAAAAATACCGATTTTCTGCAAATTACCGCTATTCGACATACTCAGTGCAATACCTGCGTTCGTGAGCAGATCTTGACAAGAACCAGCTGCTTGAACATTGTCTGAAACCCCGAT
>JBFJZQ010000021.1:0-18516 GCA_041622015.1 Oleiphilaceae bacterium | reverse complement strand
CGAATGCGGTGCTCTTGGGGGACGCCCGAGAAGACATGAGCTATGAGAGTCTCAACCACGCGTTTAGATTATGCCAGTCCGGGTGCCCACTGATCGGCATTGGTATGAATAAATACTTCAGCGATGGCAAGCAACTCTGTCTTGACGCAGGTATGTTTATCAAAGGTATAGAATGGGCAGCAAACACGCCGGCCATCATCATGGGTAAACCCAGTAAGGCTTTCTTTGAACAGGTACTTGAATCCTGCGGTATCTCGGCGGAACAGTGCTTAATGGTGGGTGATGATGTGACCAGCGATGTTCAAGGTGCTATAGATGCTGGGCTACAGGCATGCTTAGTGCGCACAGGAAAATATAAGAAAGAGGATGAGCAACAGTTATCAGCTCAGGCAATGGCGATCGACTCTATCACTGATTTAGTTGCTCAACTCAGCTAAATAATCTGGTGTTAAGGTATTATTCGACAAGTAGCAGTTCAGCTAAAGGCATCGGTTTAAAGTAATGAAAACCCTGTGCTATGAAACAACCATGACTCATTAAGACTTCGGCTTGTTCTGGTAATTCCACCCCCTCTGCCACGAGTTTTAAGCCTAGTTCTTGGGCAATCGCGATGATTGCGGCCACGATGGCTTTGTCATTGTCGTCAGACAACACATCTTTCACAAAGCTGCGGTCGATTTTTAATTGATCAATCGGAAACTGTTTCAAGCGACTCAAAGAAGAGTAGCCTGTCCCAAAGTCATCGATCGATAAACTTACCCCCAAGGTTTTGAGCTTTTTCAGAGTATCTATGGTTAAGTCTACATCTTGAATTAAGGTACTTTCAGTTAGTTCGATAATGTAATGCTCTTTGGGCAAGGCAGGATCTAACGCCAACAACTCTTTAACCACCTGAAAAAGATGATCAGATTTTCGAAATTGATAGGCAGATACATTGACCGCCATTGAACTTTCCGGATAGATTTTTGCTAACTTTGTCCAGTCTTGATAGGCTTGTTTTAAGACCCAATCACCTAATTGTTCAATCAATCCGGTTTCTTCTGCCAGAGGTATGAACTCGTTGGGCGGCACTAAAATATCACCTTCGCGCCAACGAATGAGCGCCTCAAAGCCAATTATTTTACTATCAGTAATACTAATCTGAGGTTGATACCAGAGCTCAAAGTCTTGCTGTTCTATTGCTTTGCGTAAGCGATGCTCCAAATTCAAGCGACCTTGGGCTTTTTCGTTCATTTCTGTTTGATAGAACTGAAAGCGGTTTTTGCCACTTTCTTTTGCGTGATACATGGCCAAGTCTGCATTTCTGAGGAGATCTGAAGGCAGTAAACCATCTTCCGGGTAAATAGAAACCCCAACACTTGACGACACTGCCACTTGCTTACCCATAAGCTCGACAGGTTTTTCCAAATCTGCCAGAAGTGCTCCGGCTATATCGATAATTTCACCGGTTTCCGCTATGCCATCCAGAACAATAACGAACTCATCACCACCTAAACGGGCAACCAAATCGTCCTCACGAATAACGGATTTCATACTATGTGCAATATGTTTGAGTAAGGCATCTCCAGCATCGTGCCCTAAGGAGTCGTTAATCATTTTAAAATTATCCAAATCACACATCATTAATGCGACTGACTCACCATGGCGCTTGGCCCCCATTACTGCTCGTTCAAGTCGATCCATCAGCAGTCTTCTGTTTGCCAAACCAGTCAATGAATCATAAAAAGCCAATTTATTGATCATTTCCTGCGCTTCATGCAGTTTGGTATTGTCGCTTGCGCTCCATAGATAATGCGTAATTACCCCGACTTCATTTCGAAGGCAGGAGACTGATAGTATCGTCCAGTACTGGCTACCATCGTTACGATGATTCAAGACCTCACCCTGCCAAGATTGATGCTCCAGGACATTTGCCCATATTTCCTGATAAACATTTTCGAGATAAATCAAAGGATGAAACTCAAGTTGACTCATGCCAATCACATCCGACGCCTGATAGCCACTTAACTGGATAAAACCGGCATTAACATACTCAATGATGCCTGCGGTATTTGAGATGAGTACAGAGTTGATACCTTGCTCTATAGCACTTGAAAGTTTTCGAATTGTGGCATCGGCTTCTTTCTGTTTTTCACTGCGTAAGATATTGCGATAAGCCGCACTGATGTCATCACTTAGACTGCTCAATAGAGACAACATATCTTCATCAAACACACCCTCATGCTGAGAATACAGCGTAAAAATGCCAATGACTTTTTCCTCGGCTTTAATGGGCACCGCAGCCAGTGATTTGTAACCGCGTTGTTGGGCAGCCTCACGCCACGGCCCGAAATTCGGGTCTGTATCGACACTGTTTACGCAGGAAACATTTTGGGATTTGGCAGCCCGACCAACTGGGCCTTTTGCCAGATCGGAATCATCCACGCGCATTTGCATTTCTTTTAAGTAACCTGTTTCACGACCAGCATAATGGTCGGGTCTAACGATCACGCCATCAATAATCCCGATCCACGCCATCTTGAAGTCACCATAATCGACGGCGATTTCACAAATTTTCTTAAACAGGGCATCAGCTTCTGGAATATCTACGATTGCCTTATTGGTGTGGCTTAAAACTTTGTAGAGTCGGTTCAAGCTCGCAAGTTGCAATTCGGCTTTTTTTCGAGAAGTAATACAGCGGCGGCTATGAATTAAGGCGCTAAAACTTTCACCAAAATGGATACCTGACAAAGAACTTTCATACCATTGTTGGTTATTCGAGCAGTAATATTCAAAGCCTTGTAATGAGGTCTGGCTCGCAATAGCCCGACACTGGGGACAGTCTGCTCGTGCTAAGGAATTATCATGAAGTATGTCATGACAATGCATCTGTGGAGCACTTTCACCTATACGCTTTCGAACTTTGAGATTCGCCCTAAGTACATCCCCATGTTGATTAATGATGAGGGTTTCATCTGATGCAGAGTCATAAGATTCTACTATTTGAGACAAGCTACGAACCGGTTGAAGCAATGATGATTCGATCAGAACACGATATATTACCCAAAACGAAAACAGCTTAAACACATGCCCCAACACTAAAGGCAATTCTTTAAAACCGACATAAAGCGTGAAATTCAACTCGGCCAAAATGGTAAACACTATCGAGAGCAGCATCAACTTTGTATTATTGATACCAACCGTTTTACGCTGAAGATACAGACAAACACCCGCCAGACACAAAATCAAAATAATGGTGTATTCACTGATTATTTTGGCGTTGGTTAAACCTTGACCCGGTACAAACATTGTCGGCACCCAGTGATTCCATTGCCCAAGCACGGCCATCAAAGTGATTAAGCCCAAGAAAGTCATGACCCGATAAGGTTGGAAAGCGTACTTTCCGACAAAGGGCGCCGAAAGCAAAATGAAGGCTTCAAAGTAACGCGCAATTATCCAGAATTGAATGGTACTTCCCAGCGTTAGCCCCGGAATAATCTGCGCTCCCTCAAAACTTAAGGTATGTAACAGGTCGATCACGCCGACCCAAAAATAGCCGCAACCCAAGAATAATAAGGTGCTATTTCGAGACAAGGGAAAGGTATTCCAAGCCACAAAAAAACTCATGATGGCGATGATGATGGCAAAAAGTTCTACCAGTGTGTGGAATAAAGCCATGCTGACCAAGGCACATGGCACCAATACACTAGTTAGCAATAAAGGCACTAACCAAATACCTGGACGCGAATTCTCTAGGATTAGAGCGTTCGATTTTGAAATTGAATTGAATTTGGTCAGCAAAGTTAAAGGTTCTCAAGGTTCAAACAGACTGTCTGTGAAAGTATAGACGGCTTGATCAAGCTTGCTTCAAGAAAGTCATTTATGAGAAAGAATACTCAGTGCTTTGATAGCCAGTAGTCGCTTATAGAGTTAGTCCATTTTCTACACCAAGCTAAGTATTCTGATAATGATAAGCGAATTAACCTTTCATTTCATTTTCTAACTGCTTGGAAACATCACCTACTGATCCTGTTTGTCGGGCGATTAAACTATAAGCCACAGGCACAATAAACAAGGTAAACAAGGTCGCAGCAAACACCCCTGCCAAGACCACCACCCCGATGACAATACGTGTTTCAGCACCCGCACCGGATGATACGACAAGTGGGATAGCGCCGGCGATGGTAGTCACGCCTGTCATAACGATCGGTCGAAAACGTACTTCGGAGGCTTCAACAATAGAGCGACTAAATTCCATCCCCTCATCTCTGAGCTGATTCGCAAATTCGACAATCAAAATACCGTTTTTAGCGGCCAAGCCAACCAACATAATCAAACCGATTTGAGAATAGATATTGATCGAGCCACCGGTAAAATATAAACCAAACAAGCCGCCTGCGATTGCTAAGGGTACTGTCAGCATAATTACAAAGGGATGAATCCAGCTTTCAAACTGGGCGGCCAACACCAAAAACACCACTAACAAACCCAGTACAAAAACAAAAAGAATGGAGCCCCCCGAATTAACAAAATCTCGGCTTTGGCCTTTGTAATCGATCACCGCTTCTTGCGGAAGATGTTCTTTGACAAGGCCTTCCATGAATTGAAGTGCTTCACCCAGACCATAGCCTTCTGCCAAATTTGCCTCAAGGGTAATGGCACGAATACGGTTAAAGCGAGACAAGGTTTCAGCCGCGCCGTATTCTTTGATGGTCACCAGGTTTGAAAGCGGTATCAGAGCGCCTGTTCGAGCAGACTGAATATAGATACTCTGAATATCTGAAAAAGATCGCTGTTCCGAACGCTCACCTTCGACGATGACATCATACTCTTCGCCACGTTCTAAAAAGGTTGTGACTCGGCGTCCGCCCATCATAGTTTCAAGCGTTCTGCCTATTTCTTGAATATTCACTCCCAAATCAGCCGCTCTATCGTAATCAACTTTTATATCAATTTGTGGACGTGTTTCTTTGTAATCACTGTCTAAGCCTTGTAAACCGGGGTTATTCTCATTGACTTTTTGTATCAGTATATCGCGCCATTGCGCTAATTCTTCATAAGTGGAACCACCTAGCACAAATTGCACAGGCTTTTCTGCGCCTCCACCTAAACCCTGACGCATTACCGGAAAAGCTCTCACACCCGGTAAGTCTGCCAAATTATTACGAATCTCAGACATAATTGTTTCGGCAGATCTTCGCTCAGACCAATCGTTTAGGATAATAATCGCGATGCCGTTACTAAAGTTCTCAATATTACCAAAAGCCCGAGGTGCACGTACCAGTAAACGACTCACCTCTCCACTTTCAACATAGGGCATAACGCGTCTTTCAATTTCGGTCATGTACTCTTCAATGTAGGAGAAGCTTGCGCCATCCGGGCCGTTGATGATCAGATAAAAAACACCCCGATCCTCACGAGGGGTAAATTCTTGGGCAATTTTCGGGTAGATAAATGCGCTCGATGCGACAATTAAGGCAAATATAATCAGGATAATCACAGGCGCTTTGATGAGCTTTTGCAGCAGTTTTATATAGCCATTTCGCAAGGCTTTAAAGGCATTATCAAAGGCTTGAATGAGGGCGTTTTTCTTCCTGTCATTATTTTTCAGAATTTTGGAAGCCAACATAGGTGACAGCGTTAAAGCAACTACCGAAGATAACGCAACCGCTGCGGCAATGGTTAATGCAAATTCCGTGAATAACTGACCGACATCCCCTTCCATAAACGTGATCGGAACAAATACAGAGATCAACACTACGGTCGTGGCAATAATCGCAAACCCCACCTGTTTAGCGCCTTTGTAAGCGGCCACTAAGGGCGTTTCACCATACTCTTGAATACGTCTGACAATGTTTTCTAACATTACGATCGCATCATCCACCACCAGACCAATGGCTAACACCAAAGCTAACAAGGTCAGTAAGTTGATAGAAAAGCCAAAGAGATAGATCGCAATAAAACTAGCTATCAAAGAAACAGGAACGGTCAGCGCAGGGATCAGCATCGAACGTACACTGCCTAAAAACACATACATCACCAGTATCACACAAGCGATAGCGATAAACAGAGTTTTATAAACTTCCACGATAGAGGCTTCTATAAACACTGCCGCATTGTAACTTTGCTTGATGACCATGCCATTCGGCAGCCCTTGGTTGAGCTTTGCCGTGAGTGCTTTGACGCCATTAGAGACGTCAATGGTGTTGGCGGTCGACTGCCGAATCACTCCGATACCGACCATGGGTACTTCATTGCCTCTAAAAAAGGTTCGGCTTTCGACTACGCCTAGCTCTACCCTGGCGACATCGCCTAAGCGAACCAAGTAGCCATTACCGTCTTTATCGGCGCTTTCAGCGAGTACCAACTGTTTAAAGTCTTCCGGTTTTTTAAAGTTACGTTCGATTCTGGCTTTGAACAACCTCTCATCGGATTCCAATACCCCAGCAGGCAGCTCGATGTTTTCACGACGCAGAGCATTTTCAACATCCGACACACTTAATTGACGTGCGGCTAACTCTTGTCGATCCAACCAAATACGCATCGCATATGAAAGCCCGCCACCAATTCTCACGCGCGCCACCCCATCTAGCGTGGAGTATTGATCCACCAAAAAACGCTGGGCATAGTCAGTCAGCTCTGGAACAGACATTTCCTCACTCGTCAGATTCTGCCAGATGATCACATCATCATTACTATCGACTTTTTGTACTTCAGGTGGGTCCGCTTCGTCGGGTAAATTAGCAGTGATGCTGGCGACCCGATCACGTACATCGTTCGCTGCAGAATCAATATTGCGATCAACCGAGAATTCGATGGTGACACTGGACTTACCATCTTGTGATTGAGATTGAATAAACTCGATACCTTCAATACCGGCTATTCTTTCCTCAATAATCCTGGTCACTCTGGTTTCAACAATATTCGCAGGTGCACCCGGGTAATTAACCTGAACGGTAACGATAGGCGGGTCAATATCTGGATACTCACGTAATGAAAGACGCTCATAAGCGACTAAACCGAAAGCGATTAACAAGAGTGAAATAACGCTCGCGAATACCGGTCTTTTTACAGAAACATCAGAGATGATCATTCAGCTGCTTCCTTTCCTTTTTTTTGGTTTAGAAGTTCAGACAGAGGCTCATTATTTTTTTCCACCGCAGCAATAGAAATTAAAGACCCATCACGAACCTTTACGGTGCCATGAGTCACAACCTGCTGCCCTTCTTTCAGGCCAGTTAAAATTTCAACAGAGCCTTTACGGCGAGCGCCAAGTTCAACGACTTGCCGTTTTACTTTCAAGGGTTCACCTTGCACAACCAGCATGACAGCATTGACGCTGCCCATGGTTACCAGTGCTTCTTCAGGAACAATAAGGGTTTGTCGAGGATTTTTATTCAACTGTACGCGCATTAGCATGCCCGCTTTTAATGTTTTGTCTTTGTTATCTAGTAAAGCTCTGACCATAACAGAGCGAGTAATCGGGTCAATTCGGCTATTGACACTGGTGACCGTGCCTTTAAAAACCTGCTTCGGAAATGCACTGGCTTTTGCCTCAACGCTTAAGCCTATTTTTAATGATGAAAGAAAGACTTCAGGCACTGAAAAGTCTAATTTCATCTGGCGATCATCATCAATTGTTGTTAGTAACATACCGGGTTGGGCTAGTGCACCGACACTGATATTTCGAATACCCACGACACCATCGAAAGGCGCTACAATGCGTTTTTGATTGATTCTGGATTGGATAGCAGCTAGTCGGGCTTTGGCAGTATTTAGCTCACGTTCCCGCTCATCTAAAGTAGACTTGGAAGCCGACGATCGTTGAACCAGCGCTCGAACACGTTCAACTTGGCTTTGGGCTTCATCAAAACGAAAGGTTTCCTCTGCCAGCTGAGCATTCTCTTCGGTCACATCCATTTCAACCAGTACAAAACCTTTTTTAACCCGCTGATTATCAACAAAATTTATTTTGGTCAGTCGCTCAGTCACTGAGGATGTTAAATTGACATTCTCAGCTGCCTGAAGCGTACCTAAGGCTTCCATTTCATCGACAAAAAACCCCCGTTCAACATTGGCTACAAAAACCTCAGTAGTTTTTTGATTAGCTGTTGCCGTTGTCGCTAGTATTAAAATAATAAGCTTCAAAAGGCTTAATGTAATAACTCTCATCTTTGTATCCCTAACCCGGAGTATGAAAAAAGGCTGATTTTTTAAAACAAGGGCAAAGCATGCTGATATTCTTTGTTGAACACAGAACGAGCATGAAGTTTTTGTTTTGCCATAAGAAAGTAGAAGGAAGAACATATCATTATTCCAAGCACTAGCCATTAAATTTAAGAGTTTATACGACAAAGCCTGTTTTTTGGATTAGTCTGGTATGCATATAAATAGTTTGCTAAGTTTGAAGCGCTTACTCTCTATACCTAAGCAAAGGATGAATTCAAGATATGAAAATTACTCAGCTCTATACCCATAACGAACTTCGAAATTTCGTTTATATTATTGAATTGGCTGAACAACAAGCCATTGTCATAGACCCCTGGGACGCGACAGTTATTAATCAGCATCTGAAGGCTAGAAACCTGACTCTTAAAGCCATTATCAACACCCATGAACATTGGGATCATGTCAAAGGCAATTTAGACTTGGTTGAGCAGCACCGCTGTGAAGTTTGGGCACATAAAAATGGTGTTGAAAAAGTACCCGGTTTAACGCGAACCTTAAGCGCCAATGATTCAATCGATATCGACCTAGACACACAACTAATCGTACTCGATACGCCAGGACATACCCTTGCGCATTTGTGTTTTCTCGTTAAAGAAAATGGCAAAGACACCGCCGTCTTTACCGGCGATACCCTATTTAATGCCGGTGTGGGTCATTGCCGCAGTGGCGGAAGTGAAGAGATACTATACCAAACCATTCAAGATCATTTTCAAAACATGGATACTGATATTGTTGTTTACCCCGGACACGATTATCTTGAAAATAATTTGAAATTCACCTTAAACATTGAGCCCAGCAATATTAAAGCAAAACAGTGCTTAGATCGTGTTTTGGCTGCAGACTATTCAGCGGGTTCCATACAAACCACGATTGGTGATGAGCGGGACTTTAACACGTTTTTACGGCTGAACAACGCAGAGATAATTGACCATTTGTCTCTCGATAACCCTTCATCCAAAGACGTATTTATTGCACTACGCGGTTTACGCGATAAGTGGTAAATCTAAGTGGTCAGTGAATAGGATAGCTAGCTGAGCTTTTGGGCGATTGGCTTGACCGAATTCTTAGCTAAGTACCGGCCTTAATCATTGAGATAGGTCATCAGTTTTGAGGCATTTCGATATTGCTCTAAGAGCCCCTCTTTTTTCATTTCTTTTAGAACAGCTGACAATTTCGGTACAAGCTCTTGGTGAATTTCGTGAAGGAAAGCATGACCTGTGAACTTTTCCAATACCCCGACTATCTTCAACTCTGAAGCACTAAACTCGTCGGATGCAAGAACGCTTAACATATCCATTTCCGAGCCTATATGAATGTCAGCCCGGTTTTTAAGTATCATCCTATATCCAAGTGATGTATGTATAACATTTTGAAGATTTTCTGGCTTTACAACTTTAGGTAGATTTATTTCACAGCCTTTGATACCCGTCATGTAGACAACTTTATAATCTGTATTTTTCAGACTTCCCCATCCATCCAGGTGTATTGAAGTATCAGTTGCGGCTGCGATAAAGCCTGATGTCCAGTGTGGCTCCTCGACTCTGATGAGCTTCGGATGGACTTCGTTGTAGCTGTATATTCTTGAAAGCTCACCATCCACTTGTCCTGTATCAGACATAAAGGAACTTCTTTTTGCTGGAAATGTTTCGTATACGAAGGTAATGCCCAGGCGTTTAAAGGCCTCTGTATAAACCAGATCGAGGAACTTCCCAGCGGGACTGTCTTTAGATTTGTGAGAGCCTAAACTGATCTTCTTTTCAGCTGCTAGCACCCCAGAATCATTCAGAACCAGCGGAAGTACCAGCGAAAAAAAAATAAACAGAGTCATTAGATTGTTCATCATCGTTACTTTTACCTTGATTAAAAGGTTTAAAAAGCACCAGACAGCTATATAAATATAAATGGTGTCAAAACAATTTTTATAACGCCCCCAAAGGGTCGTAAACAGAGTCATACTATCTCATAAATATGGGCAGGAAAGTACAGACTATTTCTCAGAGTTCAGAAACCTTATAAAATGCCTTAGATCCATCTAAAATATAACCTTTAAATGCGCTTCTTTTGTATCTATAAATCAGTCTATTTGCCTTAAAATCATCAGTTTTATTTGTATTTATTTCTTTAGTGAACTAAACAATACTACTACCTACTTTGTATCGGAGATCTTACTCAATGAGCCAAATAGATAAATATAGTATCGATAATACCGATTATTCGGTTGGTCAAGACAACGTCCAGAAATGGGGGTTCGATATTCATAACCCTGTTTTTGGGATCAGCGCTGGCTTAATCTTAGTGTTCTTGATCGCTGTACTAATCAGTGATCCCTCCACAGCCAAAGAGTTACTTGATGGTTTAAAGTGGAAAATAATTGCAAATTTCGATGCCTTTTTTATCTGGTCAGGCAATATCTTTCTTATCTTCTGTCTGGCGCTTATCTTCTCTCCTTTTGGAAAAATTCGTTTAGGTGGTGACGCGGCTGTCCCCGAGCACTCAATGCTATCTTGGCTGGCCATGTTGTTCGCCGCCGGCATGGGGATCGGTTTGATGTTCTGGAGCGTGGCCGAACCGGTGGCTTATTACACTGGCTGGTACGAAACCCCACTGAATGTGCCTGCTAATTCACCTGAAGCCGCCAAACTAGCCTTAGGCGCAACCATGTTTCACTGGGGTCTGCACCCCTGGGCTATTTACGGTGTCGTTGCGTTGTCATTGGCATTTTTTGCATACAACAAGGGCTTGCCTCTTTCTATACGATCTATTTTTTATCCTATCTTGGGTGATCGCACTTGGGGTTGGGCTGGGCATATTGTTGATATATTGGCTGTTCTGGCCACCTTATTCGGTTTAGCCACCTCACTAGGCTTGGGCGCTCAACAAGCGGCAAGCGGTATTAATCATGTTTTCGGTACTGACGGTGGTGTTGGTATGCAAATACTGGTGATCATTTTTGTGACTGCGCTTGCCATTATTTCAGTTATCAGAGGCATTGAAGGTGGCGTAAAACTACTCAGCAACATCAACATGATGGTAGCCTTTGTACTACTTGCTTTCGTGGCTTTAGTGGGGTTTTCGGTTGCGATGGGGAATATACCCACCACTATTTCCGCCTACTTTGGGAACATTATTGAATTGAGTAACCCTCATGGTCGAGAAGATGAAGCCTGGTTTCAGGGTTGGACTGTTTTCTACTGGGCATGGTGGATCTCTTGGTCACCTTTTGTTGGCATGTTCATCGCTCGCGTCTCGAAGGGTCGAACCGTGCGTGAATTTATTACCGCCGTCCTGCTGGTACCCACTGCAGTGACCATTCTCTGGATGTCTGTTTTTGGCGGCATCGCTATTGATCAAGTGGTAAATAATATTGGTGCACTAGGTACGGAAGGCTTAAAAGAAGTACCACTGGCCATGTTCCAAATGTTTGAAGCACTGCCTTTTAGTACACTGCTGTCGGTGATTGCGATTATTTTGGTCTTGGTATTCTTCATCACCTCGTCAGATTCTGGCTCGCTTGTTATTGATAGCATTACCGCCGGCGGTAAAATAGATGCCCCCGTGCCTCAGCGTATTTTCTGGGCAAGCATTGAGGGTGCAATTGCTGCCGCTTTACTTTGGATAGGGGGTACAGAGGCGATACAAGCTTTACAGGCTGGAGCGATTTCGACAGGCTTGCCCTTCACGGTGATATTACTCTTAATGTGCGTGAGTTTACTGATGGGGCTAAGCACTGAGAAACGTTAAGTCCTTATAAGCGATAAGCACTGAGAAATGCCAAGCAAGCGGTGCATCATTACACCCATAAACGCTCCACTGGCGTATCTGGCTCAATTTTATGAGCCAGCTGCGCCATAAATAATTCTGCTGTTGCCATCGCATCTGTTAACGCATGATGAGGCTCATAATGTGGCAAGCCATAGCGTTTACGGCAATCAGCTAAGCGTAGCCCAGCGATGTTCTTGCCAAGTATTTTTTGCCACAATGTCTGATCCGCATGAAGCACTTGGTTTTCTAGCTGCATGGTATCAATCACTGGAAAGATCAGCCCTTCCCCAATACGCGTCATCAAGGCCTTATTCAAGAAATTTCGTTCAATCTGGCGATAATGAACAACTACCAATTTACCAGCCAAAGCCGCTAATAACTGATCTAAGACAAAACTCAAGTCCGGCGCACGTTGAATTTCTGAGTGGGTGATGCCATGAATAACAATAGAATTTTCAGCTAAAGGGCTTTCTGGTTTGAACAGCCA
Organism: Oleiphilaceae bacterium; assembly: GCA_041622015.1. Lineage (GTDB taxonomy): Bacteria > Pseudomonadota > Gammaproteobacteria > Pseudomonadales > Oleiphilaceae > PZPK01. Next base: position 6,059 of record JBFJZQ010000021.1, on the reverse strand, counting down.
GTGCTTGGCGCCTTTGCAATAAACTGATTGGCTGGTAAAAGGAACCAGGCCGACACTGACGATAGCATCTTTAGCAACATCTAACCCGGTGGTTTCAAAATCCAGTGCGACAAAATCTGTCGAATGAATTGGCGCTTTCGGATCAGGTAGACCCGCCTGATAAAACTCACGTATCAATTTATTTTTCGCGTTCGCTTCGCATTTACGGTATTGATCTAGCCATGACTGACGGCGATCTGGTTTTTTCTTTAGATATAACAAAACCCTTCCTACTTGATCTGCGGAGCATTAACGACATTTGAAGCATATCGGTATTTTATAAAATTTTGCGCGTTACTCAGCACCAAAAAAGCATCCTTTAAACTTCTTCGATCAAAGTCAGATAAGCTTTCAGGCTCTATATTATTATCCACGTCTATGCCTAGCTCGACATCCCTTGCTTGATGGCGGATTCTCACCATCGAGATAAACTCCATTGCATCTCTTAAATCCTTGCCCTTACCTTCCGGCAGAATACCTGCTGCAATAATGTCTTCTAAGCGCTCAAAGGTGTTTCTTGCATCTGAGCCGACGGCTAATGCATGCACTCTGACCAGATCGACAATCGGCGCGGTGCCCCGTCTTTTCAAGTTGATGGAATTGTTATGTTTGCCATCTTTTTCCATCACAAAATTTTTAAAAAAGCCCAACGGTGGCGTTCGTTTAATCGCATTGCCTGACAAACAGGCTAGAAATCGGCGACTTGCTTGAGCTTTATCCAAAATAAACTGATTCAACTCTTTTGCCCATGCCTCTTCTCCCCACACACCTTCAAGGTCAAAGAAAATGGAACAATTAAGAAGATGCTGTGGATCAGGTTTCTCGATCCATTCGGCAAATGCTTCCTGCCATCCACGTTTAGTTTTTCGCCATAAAGGATTCGTGGCCATAATCTCACCACTGCAATAAGGATAACCACACGCCGCCAAACCATCTGAGACAAATTTTGCCAAAGACCTAAAGTATTCTTCATGCAGCACTGGGTCATAAGTATCATCCAGAATGAGTGCATTATCCTGATCTGTCACCAAAAGCTGCTCGTCTCGTGCCATCGAACCCAAGGCTAGAAAGCAATATTTTATGGGCGGCTCTCCCAAGGTTTCCTCAGCCAATTGCAACAAGCGTTGCTTAAAACTTTTTCCTATCACCGACATAGCATTGCCGATCATGTGCGAATTCGCATCTTCATTCACCATGCGGGTGAAGCAGTTTCTGACTTCTTTGGAAAGTTCGGCTAAAGAACTTAACTCTGCTTGTAAGACCCTATGAATTAATAACAAGGAACTTTGCGACTCATGACGAATAAGATCTGTCATCTCGATTACGCCCAGGGGCTTTTTATTCTTCATTATGGGGACGTGATGCACACCTCGATGTAACATGGTCATCATAACTTCGTGAAGATAACTATGATGATCTAACGCGTACAGACTTGTCTGCATAATCATTCTGGCTGGCGTGTCACCCGACAAACCTTGGGCAACAATTTGGCTGCATAAATCATGTTCGGTGATCATGCCGGTAATTTGATTGTCTGACTCATTTTCTAGCAATGCATATGTACTCATAGCTTCTGTCATCGCCTGTGCAATGTTTTGAACGGGTGTATTTTCAGATAAAATGACCGGATCTTTATACAAAAGCGTTGAGGCTTTCACCGAAGTGAAATCATTGTGCTGTGCACTCACTGCCACCGCATTATGCAAACGGATAGAATCATCGACTTCTACAAAGTCTGCAAACGCTTCATATTCATCACATAGATGAAAAAAATGCTCCGAGGGTAAGCAATAAAAAAGGCTATCTTCTATGGTTTTGACCGGGAATTTTACTTTCTTATTGATGAGCAAACCTAGCTGGCCGATCATGCCTCCTGATTCTAATCTATTGTAAAGCTCACCATTTCTTCGGTAGACCTCAACAGCACCGCTGCGAAGTAAGAACAAATGATCAATATCCTCACCATATTTCAGCACTTCTGTATTATTGCGAAAATAACGTATTTCGATCACGGCTGCGGTGGCATTCAATTCGGCCTCTGGAAGCACATTAAAAGGAGGAACCTCTTTTAAAAAACGAACAACTTCAATAAGCTCTGGCTGCATAGGAAATAACCTGATTTGTCGTTAAATTCTGGCCGTTTTTAGTCTTTTTCGGCGAGCATCTAGGTGTACTTATTACGAATAAGCGTGCTTTACAACTATCTAACAGAATAGACCATAGCAAGCATTACGATGCAGTAAACCTAGCTATCATCCAGATGTTTTGTATATGCCTTTGGCGTCATGCCCGTCCAACGCTTAAAGGCTCTTAAAAAGCTGGCTGATTCAGAATAACCTAGCGCTTCTACTAGCTTATTCACCGACACATTTTTACTGGCGAGCATATCCAAACAACGTTTCTTTTTATGTTCATCTAATAATGTTCGATAGCTGGTATTGGCGTCGTCCAACTTGCGGCGATAGGTACGTTCACTCACACCAAACAGTTTAGCGACTTCTGGTACGCAGGGATAATTTGCATCATAGCCTTCAATAATCTGTTTTGTCTGCGCGACGATATCGTCGGCATCAGGGTAGAACTTTCTAAGTAAATCGTAAGCTTGCACCCGATACAGTTGATGAGCCAAGGCATTACCGTGTTTTTGTGGCATCGCCAATATCGACTTATCCAAGCGAATCCAGTTGTTGGCCTGATCAAATTCGATATCAAAAGGAATATACCGTTTATATTCTGCATGGACTTGTTTGTCCGGTTTTGGCCGCGCCGTGCCGATGCCTAAAATATAGCGTTTAGGCTCATCAACCATTTCCTTAATAAAGGTAAAGGTGCCCATTAAGTCACGATCGGCAATAAAGGTTCGAAGCTTATCGCTTGACACCGGCAGGATATATTTGATTTCGATACTGTCAGCTAAGACGTTAAGCGTCATCCGCGAAAACAATAAGGATAAAGACTGAAATTGAAGCCCGGCTTTTAGCGATTCTATAAAACTGGGCGCGGTCATTAGTAACATCGCATAAGTGCCATAAGAGGTAAACGTCACCTGACTGCCCGCTTTGATTCCGAGCAAAGGGTCTTGAAGCAACTCGATAGCATCACTCACGATTTCAAGTTCGAGTGACTGATCGATCACCGCAGAACCACTTAAGGCTTCGAAGGATAAACCGCGTTTTTTTAAAATCACGGCGGGGTCTTCCCCTAATTTTTCTATCGCTGAAAATAACGGCAATAAGCCTAAAATAGATTGTTTCTTTTTCTGTTTTGTTTCTGCCATGCCCGCCCCCAATTCAGCAACGATAATTTTGAAACCCAACCCTAAAAGTCAGTATGGCCGAAAATATCAGTTTTTGACAGATTCCATCCTATATTTTGTGACCGCCAGTCATTATCTTTATTAGACCACTCTGGCTTAGTCCGATTGTTCGGACTTAAGTACAGCTAAAACACTCAAGAAGAAGTGAGTCTAACGATGAAAAAAGAATACGAAGAATTAGATGTTCTCATAGTCGGTGCAGGCATTTCGGGCTTAGGCATGGGCTATAACCTGAAGAAAAAACGCCCGCATAGCTCTTTTGCGATTATTGAAGCCCGCTCCAATATTGGCGGCACCTGGGACTTATTTAAATACCCCGGTATTCGCTCTGATTCAGACATGTACACCTTTGCGTACTCTTTTAAGCCATGGACCGACAAAGAATATATTGGTTCGGCTGAGCGCATTCAAAACTACTTACATGAACTTGTGCGCGACGAAGGTTTAAAGCATTACATTCGCTTCCAACAAAAAGTCACGGCCGCTAATTGGGATTCAACACAAAACCGTTGGCTAGTGACCATTGAAAAACAAGATGGTTCCGAACACTTTATCGCAGCCAAGTTCTTAAGTTGTTGCTCTGGTTACTACAATTATGAAAGCGGCTATCTGCCTAAATTTGAAGGTTACGATGACTACCAAGGCACTATCGCCCACCCGCAAGACTGGCCCGAAGAGTTAGACTATAGCGGCAAGAAAGTCGTCGTTATTGGGAGCGGCGCCACGGCGGTTACCGTGGTGCCGTCTATGGCGAAAAAAGCCGCGCATGTCACCATGGTTCAGCGCTCTCCGACTTATATTTATTCGCGCCCTGCTTCAGATAGGTTATTCCGAGTGTTATCGCGCATTCTACCTGCGGGCATAACCAACCGTGTCATGCGAGCCAAATACACCACGATGCAGCAGTTAGCTTTTGTCCTATCGAAAAAGTTCCCAGACTTTGTGCGTAAAATAGTACGCAATATGAATAAAAAAGCCTTGGCGGGGGCAGCCGATGTCGATGTTCATTTTAAACCCAGCTACAAGCCTTGGGACCAGCGCATGGCCTTGGTGCCCGATGCCGACCTATTCAATTCGGTTCGCTCTGGAAAAACCAGCATTGTCACCGATGACATTGCCCGTTTTACCGAAACCGGTTTGGAAATGAAGTCTGGCCAGAAAATTGATGCCGACATTATCGTACCAGCCACCGGTTTGGATATTCAGTTATGGGGAAAAATGGAATTAACGGTCGATAATATTCCGGTGATTGCCAATAAACTCACCAACTACAAAGGTATGATGTTCAGCCAATTACCCAATTTTGTCTGGGTCTTTGGCTATACCAATTCATCTTGGACTTTAAAAGCCGAACTCACCTTCGATTATGTCTGTCGCTTACTCGAACATATGGAGCAAAACGGCTATCAGAGCGTTTACCCGTATCGTGAACCTGGTGCCGAGCAGTCCACCATTCTCGATTTACAATCCGGCTATGTGCTACGCGCATTAGACCGTATTCCGGGTCAAGGCAATGAATTTCCCTGGTGCAATAAAGATCTCTACTTCAAAGATATTTTCGCGATTAAGCACAGTAAGTTAGTCGATGATGTCTTGCGTTTCGATGACAACGCCCCACTGACCGAATTTCATCAAGCCAACCAAGTTGTTTCAGAAGACTTAGTGTCACCTACCCAAGAAACCAAAATAACGAAGAAAGAAACTGCCGGCGACGCCACCAAAAAAGCACAGGAGCTTGCCAATGTCTAACAAAGCCCCTGTTATTTTGATCCATGGGATGTGGAGCACGCCCGAAGCCTTAAAAGACGTGAAAGCCGCGTTTGAAGAACAGGGCTATAACGTGCATGTACCGCGCCTGCCGTTTCATCTGCCTAAGCATGAGCTCAGAGGTGAACCGGTTAAGAAGCTTGCTTCAGCCAGTATTGAGGATTATGTCGCCGCGATCAGTGAATGCATTGAAGCTTTAGCCCAGAAACCGATTGTTGTGGGTCATTCTATGGGAGGCTTACTCGCCCAATTGATCGCCGCTAAATATGAATGTGAAAAACTTATACTTATCTCCTCTGCGCCACCGGCGGGAATAAATGGCTTCAAATGGTCAGTCTTGCGCACCTTCGGCAAGAATTTGTTTTTATTTCCTTTATGGAAAAAAACCACCACCCTTTTGCTGAAGAATGTTCAGTACGGCATTGCGAATACCCAGTCGGCAGCGATTCATAAAGAAATTATTCAGGCGACGACCTTTGAGTCGGGCAAAGCGACCTGGCAAATTTCCATGTGGTTTTTATTTCGAAAGCCACCGACACGGGTTTACTACGAAAATATAAAATGCCCTGTGTTAGTAATTGGTGGAACCGAAGACAAGATCACCCCGATACAAATTCAACAACAACTGGCAAAAAAGTATGCCACAAAAGCGGAGCTAAAAGTCATCGAAGGTGCTTGCCACTGGACCATCGGCGGCTCGTTTTTTCCTGACATTAAAGCGACATTGTTTGAATGGCTGGATAAGAACTCACTTCGACAGGCTCAGGGAACGTAGTATGAGGCTCAGGAAACGGATATCACCGCTCGTTGAGCTCGTCGAAACGCACGGAATGAAACTCTGAGTTTGCTGGGAATACCCTTCGACAGGCTCAGGGAGCGGAATTTGGGGCTCAGGGAACGTAGTGTGAGACTCAGGAAACGTAGTATGAGGCTCAGG
>JBFJZQ010000020.1:0-18545 GCA_041622015.1 Oleiphilaceae bacterium | reverse complement strand
TTTTCAAGGGGGAGGCTAGGAGGGTGTTATTTTTTAGCGCTTATTTTTTCTACGCCCTACACACAATCCAAGTAAAACCATACTTATCAATCCAAGCTGCCCTGGTTCACTAACATTTTGTACCGAAACAGTTTGTTTTACTTGTTGATAACTCTGTCCTACATTTAATGCACCAAATGAAGATTGGCTACTTGTCCAGGTAAAGTCATCTGAATCTGAACCTAATCCCGTTAGTTGCAGCGAATACCCTAAGGGTACACTGCCATTTTCTGACACGCCTACATCTTCGCTTGTGATACCCAGGGCAGCACCTTCGATTCCCGTTACAGAACCTTCATAACTGATAAACTGGACTAAAGACCCCAGATTATCAATCAACGCGATACCATCATTTGGGCCATTTTGTAGCCCAGCTGAACCCGAAAATGATAAGGCGCCAAAACCCATTCCTTCATCATCTATCACTCCGGATAAAGACCAGGATGAATAAATGCTGCCATTAGAGCCATTATAAAAGTCCAAATGCCATCCGCTTAAGTCAGAACCAGCGATACCTGCAATTTCAACATATTCGGCCTGATCCGCGCCGCTATTATCATAATGAAATTCATTTATATATTGAGGTAGGGCAGCGCTAAATTGACTAATAGATAACAGACACAATGATCCCAAAATAGTGCGAGATCGTTTATTTAGAACAAGTTTAAAGCGAGAAAATTTCATATTAAGTCCTTTTATTGAAGAGAAAATAATCTGATAAATCAGAATTTATAAAATAAACATCCTGTTTATTTGAAGCTCGCAAGTCATTTTTAATGACACAGCCACGAGAGCAATATACTGAATATCAGCAGCGTTTTAAATCTTTGTGTGGTTTTTTGTGAATCATGGAAACATATATGGGTCTAGAGATTGATTGACTCTCTAGCCTGTTGTAATCTTGCCCATTAACTAAATTCTGAGTAAGTTTAATCAGAAACTTTACTATTTTAAATTGTCATAAGAGAGACTCTCAAGTGTCTACACTTACTCACCGAGTGCCAAATTTGCCCAACACATTATGTTCTATAATGCACAAGGGCAGTTGTGCATTTTCTACTCGTTGGCGTCGCTAGCTTCCATCTTATTTAATGATCTGGATGTAGTGTCATCCTTCTGAAGTTAGCTATTCGAGATTTGGTATTTTTATGACTCCTGAATTATTTTCATCCTTGGCCGCCCAAGGTTACAACCGTATCCCGGTTACCCGTGAAGTATTAGCCGACCTAGATACACCACTGAGCACTTATCTGAAACTTGCTGACGGTAAATATTCCTACTTATTAGAATCAGTCCATGGTGGCGAGAAATGGGGCCGCTATTCCATTATCGGTTTGCCCTGTCAGCAGGTTTTGAAGATATCGGGTAAACATGCTCAATTAGAATTAGACAATAAAGTCATTGAAGAACATGACTTAGAAGATCCTTTAGCCTTTGTTGAAGAATTTCAGGCGCGTTTTAAAGTCCCTGTTCTTGAGGATTTACCACGTTTTAACGGTGGCCTGGTTGGTTATTTTGGTTACGACACCGTTCGCTATATTGAACCCAAGCTAGCAGATAGCTGCCCGCCAGATCCGCTTAAAACCCCTGATATCCTATTAATGGTGTCTGATCAGCTGGTTGTTTTTGATAATTTAAGCGGCAAGTTAATGCTGATTTATCACGCTGATCCGAGGGTAGAAGATGCATATCAGTTAGCACAGTCGGTATTAGATTTGTTAGTGCATCGACTTCGTAATACAGCTTCTATTAATCCAACTAAAAGCAACACAGAGCCTAAACCTAAAATTGAAGAAACCGACTTTATCTCGGGATTTTCTGAAGACAAATTCAAACAGGCTGTTGATTCGATTAAAGAATATGTACTGTCTGGTGACGTGATGCAAACCGTTATTTCACAGCGCATGTCGATTGCGTTTGAATCAGACCCACTTGATTTATACCGCGCTTTACGGTGTTTGAACCCTTCACCTTATATGTACTTTTTGAATCTCGATGATTTTCATATAGTGGGTTCATCACCCGAAATTTTGGCGCGAGTAGAGCATGGTGAAGTAACTGTCCGCCCGATTGCCGGCACTCGCAAACGCGGCCTTAATGAAGCTGAAGATATCGCCTTAGAAGCAGATTTATTAGCGGACCCGAAAGAGTGTGCTGAACATTTAATGCTAATTGACTTGGGTCGAAATGATGCGGGCCGAGTCAGTGAAATCGGTACAGTGAAGCTCACAGATAAAATGGTCATCGAACGTTATTCTCACGTTATGCATATCGTTTCTAATGTCACCGGAAAATTGAAAGCTAATACCACCCCCATAGATGTATTGCGCGCAACCTTCCCAGCTGGCACTTTAAGTGGTGCACCTAAGATACGCGCGATGGAAATTATTGACGAACTCGAGCCCGTCAAACGCGGCGTCTACGGCGGCGCGGTTGGATACTTGTCGTGGAATGGAAATATGGACACGGCTATCGCCATTCGAACGGCCGTCATTAAAGATAAGGTTTTACATATTCAAGCCGGTGCCGGTGTTGTGGCAGATTCTGTTCCCCAAAGTGAATGGGATGAGACCATGAATAAAGGCCGTGCAATTTTCAGAGCAGTCGCCATGGCTAATCATGGTTTGGATGAATAAGGAGACATAGAATGTTATTAATGATTGATAATTACGACTCCTTTACCTACAACGTGGTGCAATACCTAGGTGAGCTGGGTGCCGATGTTCAAGTTTATCGTAATGACGAGATAACCATTGAGGAAATTGCACAACTCGCGCCCAGTAAAATAGTGATATCACCGGGGCCGTGTACACCCACTGAAGCGGGCGTTTCTTTAGCTGTCATCGAGCATTTCAAAGGAAAGATTCCGATCCTTGGAATTTGCCTTGGGCATCAGAGTATTGGCCAAGCGTTTGGTGGAAAAATTATTCGCGCAGGCCAAGTGATGCACGGGAAAACCTCCCCGGTATTTCACAACAATGCCGGCGTATTTAAAGGCCTAAAAAATCCTTTCACCGCCACACGTTATCATTCTCTCGTGATTGACCGAGCTCATCTACCCGATTGCCTTGAAATTACCGCCTGGACCGAAAACCAAGATGGTAGCGTGGAAGAAATTATGGGAGTACGTCATAAAACATTGGCTATCGAAGGGGTTCAATTTCACCCTGAATCGATACTCAGTGAACATGGCCATGACTTACTCAGAAACTTTTTAGAACGCTAAGCGCTTGAGCGCCTTTTTTGAATAGGCGCTTTTATACCAAAACTTACATCAAAATAAACATAAGCAGGTACAGACATGGAGATGAACCAAGCACTCGAGAAACTTGTAAACAAACAAGATCTGTCGACCGCTGAAATGAAATCCGTGATGCAAAAGATAATGACCGGCCAAGCGACAGATGCGCAAATTGGTGGTTTTCTGGTTGCACTTCGTATGAAAAATGAAAGCATTGAAGAAATTACCGGCGCTGCCGAAGTCATGCGTAGCTTATCTACGCCTGTGAATGTGACTGGCGAGTATTTAGTCGATACCTGTGGCACAGGTGGCGACGGCGCCGATTTATTCAATGTTTCTACAGCAGCAGCCTTTGTCGTTGCGGCAGCCGGTGCAAAAGTTGCCAAACATGGTAACCGTAGCGTTTCCAGTACCACGGGGAGCGCAGACCTGCTTGAAGCCGCGGGCGTGAATCTATCCCTGAGTCCTGAGCAAGTTCAGCGTTGTATCGACGAAATCGGCCTCGGTTTTATGTTTGCACCGGCGCATCATAGCGCCATGAAGCATGCGATTGGTCCGCGTAAAGAAATGGGTATTCGAACTCTTTTTAATATGCTTGGCCCGATGACAAACCCAGCTGGGGTAAAAAACCAAGTCATCGGTGTATTTTCTCAAGCCCTATGCCGCCCTATGGCAGAAGTGCTTAAACGCCTTGGCAGTCAACATGTTTTGATCGTACATGCTGATGTCGGTTTGGATGAAATCAGCATATCGGGTAAAACCTTTGTGGCTGAGTTAAGAAATAATGAAATCACCGAATACTCAGTGACCCCTAGTGACTTCGGTATAGCTGAAAATAGCCTAGACGGCTTGAGTGTTAGCAGCGCCCAAGAAAGCTTAGAACTGATCAAAAGCGCGCTAGGCAAAGCAACTGATGATCGCACATCAAAAGCTCGCGACATTATTATCTTAAATGCAGGCGCCGCCATCTATGCTTCGGGCTTGGCTCATTCGCTTCATGAAGGTACTGAGCTTGCAGCAGATGCGATTGGCAGTGGCTTGGCACTCACTAAAATGGCTGACTTAGCCAGTTTCACTCGCGTCTTTTCAGCTTAATTTCAGTCATCTTAACTTTTTAGGTTTTTATCATGTCGTCTATTCAATACGGACCAAATGCCTCAGTCAGTTCAACACCGACCATCCTCAAAAACATTGTGGCGCGCAAATGGGAGGAAATAGAACAAAGACAAAAAACACTAAAATTTGCAGACTGCAAAGCCCAGGCATTCGATCTACCTTCTACGCGAGGTTTTGTAAACAGTATTGAAGCTAAATTAGCAGCTAACTTACCTGCGATTATTGCGGAAATTAAAAAGGCGTCACCCAGCAAAGGCGTCATTCGGGAAAACTTCCTTCCTGCTGATATTGCAGAGAGTTATGAGGCAGCCGGAGCGGCTTGCTTATCCGTCTTAACCGATCATGACTTTTTTCAAGGTCATGAGGATTACTTACAACAAGCGCGTGCAGCAAGTTCTTTGCCGATCATTCGAAAAGATTTTATGGTCGCGCCTTATCAAATATATGAAAGTCGAGTCGTTAACGCAGACTGTGTTTTACTCATCGCAGCTTGCCTGACGAAAGACCAAATGCAGGAATTAGCCGGTATCGCTCAAGAGATCGATTTAGATGTGCTAGTAGAAGTACATAATGAAGAGGAACTCCATCAAGCTCTCACGCTTAACACTCGCCTTCTGGGTATTAACAATCGAGACCTGCATAGCTTTGAAGTGTCATTAGAAAATACCTTCAAACTGCTCGATCAAATTCCTCAAGAGAAAATTGTCGTCACTGAAAGCGGCATCCATACACCAGATGATGTGAAGGCAATGCAAGCTAGAAATGTGAATAGTTTTTTAGTAGGTGAAGCCTTTATGCGGGCAGAAAACCCGGGTGATGAGTTGAAGCGCTTATTTTCTTTGTAAATACTTTAAAATAATTTATCGTGATTGCTTTAAGAGTCAATCGAGATAATTCTTTAATAACACCTATTCCATTTCTGTCATTAATTTGCAAGGTCTAAAAAACTTTAGAGTTCGCAAAGCTGCGGTTCGGCACTCTTATTTAGATGAATTGACATACTCTAAAACATCCCAATCTTGAGTTAATGTCTCAAATTGATGGTCAATAAAGCCATTATGGTGAAGTGATTCCAGCAGGGCATTGAAGTGATTAATATATTTAAGACAGCTACTTTTATTACTAATCGCTATTTTTTCTTCACTTGTAAATATAGGTAGCACTGTAAATTGAATATCGATGTCGATCTTACTATTTTTGATGTGGTGAATTGTCGGAAGGAGAGGCGCAATAAAATAATCCAAACGTTTTAATTCAAGCTTTTGGATATTTTGGTCTAACGTTTGCACTTCTTCCAAAGCTAGCTTTTGTTGTGCTGCAAATAGCTTGAAGTCAGAGCTGAAGTTGATCCCTGCTATAATTCCGCCTGTTTTAGCTATCAAGTCGTTACGGGTTGAGATTTGTGTGCCTTTTAGTGAAAAAATATTTTGGGCGGACTCGATCAAAGGCGTCGGTATAAATGTTAGAAATTCTGAGCGCTCAGTACTTTCTCTTATCCCGACTAGGATATCAATCTTACCCAGCTTGGTCATTTGTATTGCTCGTTTCCAAGGCAGAGGTGGCGTGGTTTCTAGTTTTAAATTGAGATTTTCATTTTGATTGAGTTGCTGGGTGATTTGCTTCATGGTTAGGAAACCAAGTCCAAGGAGTTGCTTATCTTTACTCCATGAAACGGGAGGGTATTCAGGTTTACCTGACATGATGATTGTGCCCTTATCACAATCAGCTTTAGTCATTGAGCTTGTAAGGAATAAAATAAAAGCTAAGCAAAGACTCGTATAATTAATGCCACTTAGTAGGAGCGCAAAAAAATACGAAACAGCTTTGCTTTTAATTGTAGATAGCGCATAAAAAGGCATTAAATTTCCTGTGTACTCAGTAATAATTGATACATAAAAAACTGATTACTAAGTTTAAAATACAAGTGCTTTTTTGACGCTTGTGTCGAGTAGGTCAGCATCGATATAACCAATTGCATTTTTATTTTGAGCGACAAACTCTTTAACTAAGCGCGCTGGGGTCAATTCTTTTGGGGGGAGCCCCTTTCCTGTAAATATTTGGCGCGCCCAATATGCTTTAATTTGTTGATTGCTCTTTTTTAACAATTTTTCGCTAAACTTCTTGCGAATATCCATGCCGATAGGTTGGTCGACTGGAATAACAGGTAGGTTATTAGAGAAAGACTTTGATTGACCTAAAAATATCCGTTGAATATCTTTGGGTGATAACTGAATGTTGTTACTTGGATGCACGATGACTGCGAATTCTGCATAACTAAGTTGAGGCAAAAATACAGCAAAAAGCAAGGTGGAAAATAATAGCATCGACCGCACCTTTAATAGAAAAAGAGTAGTCATATGATACATAATTGAATGATTCATATTCTCTCCTCCCCTAAAATAATACATCGAAGCCAGCAGAGATAAGGTCAACTTCTTGTCGCTTACCAAGCCTGTCTACCCAGTTTTTATCACTATTGTCATCGCGCGTAAGATATTCAACCTTGAAGGCCGTGCTGGGATGAAAGTCCCATCTCAGTCCCATCGTCCATGAGCTTGATTTTACATCGGTATCGGGAGCAATGCCGAAGCCGCCAAACAAAACGTTGTCTTCAGAAGTATATTGTAACGTCCCATAAGTAAGGTGAGGCGTGAATTGTCCTAGGCGATAACCAGCTGTGATATACCATGCATACAATTTTTTGAGCCCTTGACCTTGGTCTGCTCTAAAGGGTTCATCCCAGTTAGCTAACGTAATTTCAGCACCTAAAAAAGCTTTCTCAAATTGAGCATGAGCAGCTATCCCCCAATATTGAAGAGGTACTCCGCCACGCTCTTGATCTTGAGGTTTTTGATTCCACGATGAGCCTGTCGCGGCAATATTCATTGTTAAGTAGTTGGCACGTAGTTGGAGCCAATGATTTTGAACACTAGCTACCACACCATACATATTTAACCAGTCATATGTTTCATTAACAGCTACGTTGAAATTGTCTGATTTACCTCCATAGACTTCAAAAATTGCATCCCAGTCATCATTCAAAGGGGTATTGGCGAGCAATTTAAGCCCTTCGTATGTATCGTTGGATGAGATATAAACTTCTGTTGGTGGACGAATCCAATGGTAGGCGTAACCGACATCGAGATAGTCTGAATAAAAAAATACTGGCGTTCGCTGTCGGCCAGCTTGCAAGATGAAAGTGTCATTAAGCTCGTAGCTCAAATAGGCCCATTTTATTTCAGCGTCGAAGTTTTGTCCGCCAGCGCCGGTAATTTGTGCTGTGACTGATAAACCCCCGCCAACATCTGCACGGCCTTGTAAGCCGTATATCGTATCAGGTTCAAACGTTAAGTAGTCTTTGTAGATGCCATTTGAAGGAGGACTTGCTAGAAATTCGCTTTTAGCGTCGCCTGGTAGTGTTGTTTCGTTAAGAGCTTGGCCACCTATCGCCGACAAAAAACCATTCCATTGAATGTCTCCAGCCAGTGCTATGTGGTTACTGGCTAAGCAAAGAAAGAAACCAAAGTAGACTTGGGAAGTTTGTTTCATGAGCTGATTGCCTAAGATTATTCTTCTTTCTAGATTCCCTTATCAACACATTAGTTTAAATTCTACTGACTATCAATATAATTAATAAACTGCTTGAGTATTCGCTTAAGTATTTATCTGGATCGCTTTAGGGGCCTTACTCGCATCTTATAGCAACCTAATTAAGTATCACTAAATGCTCTTCGCCATTATTAAAAATGGCTAGCCTACCAATTCAATTAAGCCAAACGTAAGTAAACCCTCAAGTTCAGTAATATAGCCCGCCCAAGACATTAAACAATCAGTCACCACCTACGTGGTCCTGACACTTAACCGAATGCTTAAGACTAAATTAAACCTTCAACTTTTCAGTATAAGGCGGCCAACCTAATGGCTTACCTGCCAATAAATGTAAATGAATATGGTAAACAGACTGACCGCCATATTCGTTGCAATTCATCACTACTCGATAACCGTCTTCTGCAAAGCCTTTCTCTGCGGCTATTTGTTTCGCCACCCAGAATAAATGACCTAATAAGGGCTTATCTTCTTCGGCTATATCATTGATGGTCGCGATTGGCTTTTTAGGAATAATTAGACAATGAACGGGGGCTTGTGCCTGAATATCATTAAAGGCCAGGCTCAAGTCATCTTCATAAATGATATCAGCCGGAATTTCCCGATTTATTATTTTTGTAAAAATGGTGTCTGACATATTTCATCCCTTTTATAGTTTATGAATCTTGAGTTTGAAAAACGACCATCAAGCTTTAGCCAATTTTGGTAAATCACCTGATGCGCCGATAGCATATTTCATGACATTCTTTTTGGCGAAGCCGGCATGATTCGCCAAGCCTAAACCAATATTTCTCAGTATACGTAACGGTAATACCTCATTACTGAAGCCATAATAGAAAGCATCCATCGCACTCATCATGATTTGGTTCTCAGTCCGACGTGCTTTTTGATACCGCTTGAGTACATGCTCAGAAGCAATATCTTCATTATTCATATTGGCCTGAATAAGTTCTTCTATCAGAACCGCCGCATCGAGTATGCCTAAATTCACACCCTGGCCTGCAAGCGGATTAATAGTGTGTGCCGCGTCACCCGCAAGTGCAACCCCTTGTTTGATATAAGATAGCGCATGCGAGCGGAATAATGGGAAGCTCGCTCGTTCGTTGATACTCAGTAACGGTGGCAGAGTATCCGGGTACTCCCGTTGAAAGTATCTCAGCAGCTCTTCATCATTAAAGGCTTTCATACGAGCAATGCTTTCAGGAGAATCATACCAAACTAAAGAGGCATAATGCTGTCCGGCCACATCGCTTAAGGGTAGAAAGGCAATTGGCCCATGCGGCGTAAATGACTGCCAAGTAATATCTTCTTGAACACCTTGATAACTCACCGTGCAGACAAAGGCATGCTGTTCATATTGCTCACGTGTTTGCCCAATACCGGCTTGCACACGTACTTGTGAATGCGCGCCTTCGGCGCCTATCACTAAGCGCGTTGTAATCTCACCTTGCTTAGATAAAACAATTTTTTTCTTGGTGCTTTGAAGGTCTAAAGAGACAATGTTATCTGGACAAAATATGCTTAAACTCCCCAGCTTTTCCATCTGCTCATGCAAAGCAAGATGGACAATATCATTTTCAATAATATGGCCTAGATGAGCTTGGCCAATGGTATCTGCGCTAAATTCTGTTCTTGCCCAGTTAGATATATCCGGTAATTTTGCGGCTAAACCTTCTTTAGCAGGCATTTCATTGACCGCTAAATGACGATAAGGGCAGATACGTTTTGATATAATATGGCTCCAAGCCCCCACATGCTTAAGTACCTGTTCACTGGCAAAACTGATAGCGGAAACGCGTATATGAGGCAGTTCATTTTCGACATAAGGTTGCGCTTCTTGAGGATCTATTACGGCGACTTTTAAGTTTGATCGCGCCAATCCACAGGCGATTGTTGCTCCGACCATACCGGCACCCACGATCACAACATCAAATTCACTACTCATTCCGGTTACTCTTTGTTATAAATTGATTCTATTATGCTGGAACTACTGTTAAATCACATCTCATTAACTCTTCATATGAGGATAAACATGCACAATCATCGCTCATTACGACGCCAATTTGTAGGCTTCGTTTTCGTCATCATTAGCATTTTATTCACAACGTCATCTTTCGCTAATGGCTTCCCGACTCGTAGCATAGAAGGCCAGCTTCAACCCTCATTAGCGCCGGTTATCGAAAAAACGGCGCCCGCCGTCGTAAACATTGCCACCTATACCGTTCAGAAACGTTTTAACCCTTTATTACAATCGCCCTTCTTCAGACATTTTTTCTCTTTTCCTGACGATGTTGAAGAAACCAGACGTGTTCAAAGCGCAGGATCTGGCGTGATAGTCGATGCTCAGAAAGGCTATGTGCTGACCAATCACCATGTCATTGCCGGTTCAAATGATATCGAAGTTAAACTGCAAGATGGCCGAAGTTTAAAAGCTAAATTAATCGGTTCTGATGAGAAAGTGGATATTGCGCTTCTACAAATTCCTGCCAATAAGCTGTCTGCGCTTGCCGTTGCCGATTCTGATTCCTTAAAAGTAGGTGATTTTGTTCTAGCGATCGGCAACCCTTTTGGCTTGGGTCAAACCGTTACCAGCGGGATTGTCAGTGCTCTGGGCAGAAATGGTTTGGGCATTCAAGGCTACGAGGACTTTATCCAGACAGATGCATCCATTAACCCGGGTAATTCAAGCGGTGCCTTAATTGATTTAAATGGCCGCCTTGTGGGCATTAATTCTGCGATTATTGCGCCCGCAGGTGGAAATGTGGGCATTGGCTTTGCCATTCCGACAGCGGTTACCCAATCGATTATGAAACAGCTGATTGATTATGGAAAAGTCAGGCGCGGTGGTATTGGTGCGCGCTTCCAAGATTTAAGCCCTGACCTTGCTGAAGCCTTTGCACTTTCAAATAATCAAGCCACCTATCAGGGCGCCCTGATTGCAAGCATTTTACCGAATAGCTCGGCAGAAAAAGCCGGCTTAAAAACCGGCGATATCGTGATCTTTGCAGGCGCCCGGCGTATCACTAATTCTATTGATATTCAAAACCGCATCGGGCTGTCGGCTATCGGTGAAAATTTATCTATCACCGTTATTCGACAAGGAAAAGAACTAACTAAGTTGGTGTTGATAAGCCCTATCCCCATTCCAGAAGCCGGTGGTGAACTCATTTCGCCCTTGTTATCCGGTGCTCAACTAAGTGATTTTATTCCAAGCGACCAAGAGGAATCTGTAGGCATTCTTATTAAGTCGCTAAAGAAAAATTCACGAGCGGCCCAGCTAGGCTTTGCAGAAGAAGATATTATTTTTGGTGTTAACCGAACGCGCGTTCATAGTATTGAAGATCTGAAAGCGTACGTCAGCCAACGCCAAGTTCAGGCCTTTAAAATACGCCGTGGCTATGAAGATTTCATCATCTATATTCGATGATAAACGAAGTAATAGATAATCTCTGGGCAGCAGTTCAGGCCGCCTGCTTAACGGCCCAGAGATTAGAACCCTTACGAAAGATGGTTCATTAAGAGGCTTTCTTGCGCAATAACCAGCTTGGTTTTTTCACGCCAATTTTGGCAAAGCCTTCATTGAGCGTCATGGGGTGAGCAAGATCCATATAATCACTGAGTTTCATTTTAATGACTTCGTGGTGATTTCCTGCACGAAATGCGATATCTGAATCGTAGTCAAAGCCTTCATACATATAAACAGGTACATCGTAAAGATTACCAAAAGGAGGCATGGCGCCGACTTCGCAAAAAGGAAAGCGGTCTTTAAATTCTTCTTCATCTGCTAAAGCCACCAATTCGGTACCCATCGCGTGCATGAAACGATCCCAGCGAATTCGACAAGAGGCTGGTAACACCACCATAGACATACAACCATCCAAATTCACCATGACGGTTTTAGCCATTTGATCACCTTTAATATTCACTCGTTCGGCTATTTCTTTAGCGGTGTAAGCAACTGAATGCTCGATGGAAACATATTTCACATTATTTGAGTCAAGAAATTCTTTTAATTTTTCTACTGGCATGATCAAACCCTCACAACTTGCATTGTATTGTTCGACACACCCTTTCTTCATCTTTTCAGCACGTCTATGCCCAGAATTTGTCGCTAAGCGAATATTGTGTCGTAACAATCTTCTTCATCAGAGCAGTTTATCTGCTCATAGATTATCTAAGTCCGAAAGTTCAGACTTAAAAAAACTTTGTAGTTATAGAGTCGCCCATTGTTCGGAATTTCGCCACTATTAAAGAGCGAGTATTACATTTGTTTGCAAATCTCTATACCTGGTTACGTTCAACTTAGAGTCTCTTCTCTTTTTTTAAGATACAAAAAAAGCGGCAACATGCCGCTTTTTCGAGTTAGGTACTCTGTGGACTTAGCTCACTGTATGCATATGCACATCGCGTTGAGGGAACGGAATACTGATACCTTCTGCATCGAAGGCTTTTTTCACAGCTTCGATCATGGCAAAGTTAACGCCCCAGTAATCAGCTGTATTGACCCAAACACGCACTTTAAAATTCACAGAACTATCTGCTAATGCTTCAACTACGATTAAATGAGCAGGGTCCTTTAGAATTCGAGTCTCGGAAGCAACTAGCCCTTCAAGTACCGATTTTGTTTTGTCGATGTCATCACCATAGCCAATACCAAAGGAGAAATCGATCCGTCTGGTTGGCTGTTGATTGACATTCACTAGACTGCCATTTGAAAGCGGGCCATTAGGAATAACAACAATACGGTTATCTCCCGTGGTTAAAATGGTGTTAAAAATTTGAATATGTTTTACCGCGCCAGAATGACCTTGTGCTTCAATCCAGTCACCTACTTTGAAAGGTTTGAAAAGCAGAATGAGTACGCCACCGGCAAAGTTAGCCAAGCTGCCTTGCAATGCCAAACCAACAGCCAAACCAGCAGCACCCAAAACAGCAATAAACGACGTTGTTTGAATACCTATCATTGAGGCCACGGCAATGAATAGCATCAACTTCAATAACACAGACACTAAGCTGCTCATGAATGACGCTAAACTTGGATCTGCCTTAGCCGTAAAACTCGCGTTGGTTTTATTGACTAACTTTTTAATAAGCCACAAACCGATAATTAAAGTAAAGATAGCAAGCAGTACCTTCGGCCCGTAGTTAATTAATGCTTCAAAGACAATTTCAATATATTTTGATGCTTGATCTGCACCTTGCGTTAAACTTTCCATGGATATTCCCCAGTTATTATAAAAATCGAATTTAGCTTGTTATTATCATCGATGAAGATTGTTTCACTTGTCATATCTTCTTAGAAAAACTTGAGCCAAGCTGCTATAGTCCTAGCATCTAAAAGCTCGAATCATCTTAAAGTACCGGCTATAACCGGTCAATATAAAATCTTTTTTACAAACTCTTGTATACAGATATCACATGTCAGAAACGTTAAATTCGTATTTACAACTCACTTTGAAAAAATCACGCGTGATGGCAACCCAACCAGCAGGATGCCCTTCAATATCTTTATATTTATTTGACCCAGCTGTTCTCGAAGGGCCTATTTCTCATGAGGAAGCCCAAGCTGTCGTCGCCGAACCTGCTTATTGGTCATTTTGTTGGGCCAGTGGTCAGGTATTAGCTCAATATATTTTGAGCCATCCCGAGTATGTGAAAAATAAAACCGTGGTCGATTTTGGCAGTGGTTCTGGCATTGTTGCCATCGCTGCAGCCCTTTCTGGAGCAAAGAAAGTATTCGCTTGTGATCTTGATAGACAGGCTCTGGATGCTTGTTCAATCAATGCTACATTGAACAAAGTAGACCTCAAATGTGTCGCAGATATGGCAGCAATTGAGGATGCTATAGATCTAATTGTCGCCGCTGATGTGTTATACGATAAAGATAATTACCCCTTGCTCGATTTATTTCGAGCGAAAGCCCATCAGGTTTTACTCGCTGATTCAAGAGTCAAGATATTACCTTCAGAGAATTATCAGCAAATCGACTGCATGGAAGCGAGAACTTGGCCAGATTTGAATGAGTTTGAAGAATTTAATCAGGTTAGGATTTATCTTTCAAAAAATGGCCCAAGAACATAAAGTAAATTGAAGCGCCAAGTACATCAGCCCCTAAATCCCACAAAGAGAAACTCCGATAAGGCAAATATGCCTGAACAAGCTCAATCGCAAAGCCAAAAAAAGCCAAGCCAACAGTCAGAATAGTAAAGCTGGTTTTAGGGTGGGCAAACTGAGCCATCATTGCCATAATAAAGAAACCCAAGGCATGAAGAATTTTATCATTGAATTTTGTTTGAAGGCCACTTTCGACTGGTGTAAAGGCCATATAACAACCCATTAAAATAGCGCTATAAAATGCTATTTTAAATAACCAAGACCATTGATGAATTTTCTGTTGTAGTGAAGGCTGTAGGGAAAGTGCTTTCAAAATTTACTCATCTCTTTTATTTTAGCTGGGCATTATAAGCAAATCTTCCAATATAAGGCATCTACAATGACTGGAAATTTATTTAAAGGCTTTGCCTACATGACTCAAGGCTTTCATATCATACTCCAACCGGGCTTTAGATTATTTTTACTGGTTCCCCTTATAGTAAACATTATTCTATTTACGCTGATGATTTATTGGGCTTATAGTTTAATAGATGGCTGGTTGGCTACGATGGTTTCTTGGTTACCCGAGTGGTTAGCCTTCCTAGAGTGGTTATTTTGGTTTGCTTATTTCATCGTAATATTAATGACCTTATTTTATGGTTTTGTCTCGGCAGCAAATCTGATTGGCGCGCCATTTTATGGTTATTTAGCAGAACTCACGGAAAAACACTTAAGGGGGCAGGATATAAGTGAACCCTTTTCTTGGAAAACACTTATTTCGATGATCCCCAGAACCGTCATGCGAGAATTACAGAAAATTCTCTATTATTTGCCACGGGTATTGGGTTTGTTGATATTAGGTCTCATTCCCGGGATTAATATTATCGTTGCATTTATGTGGTTTATTTTTTCAGCCTGGATGATGGCAATCCAATATATAGACTATCCCGCAGATAATAATCACATGAGCTTTAAAGATATGCGACGATATTTATCGAAGCATCGATCAACGTCCTTAGGTTTTGGTATGTTAGCTTTTGGGTTGACTCTGTTACCTATCTTGAACTTTCTAGCGCTTCCCGCTGCGGTGTGTGGCGCTGTTTCATTTTGGGTTAATGAACCCAGAGGCTTTGATAAGGTGAATATGGACTTTGATATTGAAGCTCAAAAGAAGCTTAACGCTTAACTCGCTAGGCGTTCTGTACTCGCCACTTGAATACTTAAGGGGAAGTGACAAATGAACTCACTTCCCTGTCCTTCTTTGCTATGTATTTCCAAAGCGGCTTTATGGTTAATCAGAACATGTTTAACGATTGCCAAGCCCAGACCTGAACCTCCCGTTGCATTATCCCGACTGGGATCCGTACGGTAGAAACGTTCTGTTAAATGCGGAATATGAATTGGGTCAAACCCGAGCCCATTATCCTTGACCGAAAGATGCAGACCTTTTGAGTCCTGCCACCAAACCAACTCTATTTTTCCTTTCTCTGGCGTGTATTTCACCGAATTAAATACAAGGTTTGAAATGGCGCTATAAAGTTGTCGCTCATCGCCTGATATATAAACACGCTTTTTAGGATTCGACGCCGCTTCACGACTGTTGAGATCCATACTTTCTTTGTTAAAGACTAAGCTAATTTCATGCTTTCTATCACCACTTAAAGCCTGAGCTTCATGACAAATCAGTCTTAATAGTCTTTCAATATCAATAGCTTCTTGGGTATGCGACACATCAGCTGTTTCAAATTTAGCGAGTAACAATAAGTCATGTATCAAACTTTCCATCCGTTGCGCTTGGGTAGACATACTTTTTAAAGGACGTTGCCATTTTATGGGCACCTCGGAAGCATCCTGGAGGGTTTCAATGTAGCCTTTTAATACTGTCAGCGGTGTTCTTAGGTCATGAGAAACATTACTCACAAAGTCTTTACGCATTTGTTCTAAACGATTAATTCTGGTTATATCCTGTGCAAACACCAGCCGGTCTTCCTGACCAAAAAGCGTAATATGAATTCGTAGCTTTATTTTGTTATTGATAGGTGAATTAATTTCAAGTGGGTCGCTATAGTCTTTACCATCAAAATAGCGTTTAAAAGCAGGGTTACGAATGAGATTAGAGACTAGCTGACCTTTGTCGGTATCAATACGAAAGCCTAATAAATCCCCTGCTGCAAAATTCCACCAATCCATTGCGCCTTCTGAATTCGTCATAATAACGGCATCTTTCAAGGCATTGGTAGACAACTGAACACGATTCACCAGAGATTTTAAGTGGCTTTGAGTTTGCTTATTTTGATATTGAAGCTGATAGATACCTTCAAACAGATCACCCCATAAACCATAACTTTGAGGTATACCCTGCTCATCATGACGACTGTAAAGCCAGCGATGTAAACGAACAGATTGAACAATCGTCCATACCAAATAGGTAAATAAGCCCGCAGCTAAGACCCAGGCAAGCTCTCCCACTAAAAGCCCTACAATAATGAGGCTTAATAAGGCCCAAAAAAGGGATCTAATATGCCCAATGCTCCGCTTGTGCATCCACGCATCCTCTATCTAGTGTTCAACAGCTTCGTTCAGTGTCATCTTTATCAAAGAACACATCGGGAAATTTGTGATGTGTTCTTTACTCAGCTTACACATGGCAAGAAAAGCACGAATAGCTTTAATACGAATACCCAGCATCAAAAAATCAATTATGCAGCAGCTTGAGCAGAAAACCGGTAGCCAGTTCCACGCACAGTTTGAACCAAATGTTCATGGTTTTCACCCAAGGCTTTTCGCAAGCGTCGAATGTGCACATCCACCGTCCTATCTTCAACATACACATTGCCCCCCCAAACCTGGTCGAGTAATTGAGAGCGAGAATAAACCCTATCTTGGTGAGTCATAAAAAACTGCAATAATTTATATTCTGTGGGTCCCATGGTGAGCGCTTCGTTATAAGACGTAACCCGATGACAGACAGGGTCTAAGACTAAGCCATCCACCTCAATTTCAGTTTCAATACCCTGAGGCGTGGCTCTTCGAAGCACGGCTTTCAACCGAGCAACCAATTCACGAGGAGAAAACGGTTTGGTAATGTAGTCGTCTGCGCCCACCTCTAAACCCTGAATTTTATTATCTTCTTCTGTTTTAGCGGTAAGCATAATAATGGGAATATCGGCAGTTGTTTCATTACGTTTGAGGCGTCTTGCTAGCTCTATGCCACTCGTGCCTGGCAGCATCCAATCTAATAAAATCATGTCTGGACGTTGATCAACAATGGCAATAAGTGCGTCTTGTGCATTAGCCGCTTCAACACAACGGTAGTCAGCCATTTCCAAAGCAACGGCAATCATTTCGCGGATTGCGGCTTCATCATCGATTATTAATACAGTTTTTTCTGACATCTTATTCACTCCAAAAGTCAGATTGTATTAAACCCACTTGCTGTTACAGTTTTATGACAAACATGTTTATCAATTTTTATCGAACAGCATAATCTAGAAACAGGGCACAAAATAATACTAAGCCTACCCAGTTATTATTTAAGAAGGCTTTAAAGCAAGCCTCTCTATCACGGTGGCGAATCAAATGTTGTTGATAAACAAATAGCACTGAAGACACTACAACCCCCAGAAAAAAATATTGCCCCAATTTTGCTTGCTGCCCAATAATACACAAGGTAAGCACAACTAATACTTGTAGAAACGCAATAATCGCTCGGTCTGAGTTTCCAAAAAGAATGGCCGTTGATTTGACACCAATTTTCAAATCATCGTCTCTATCCACCATGGCATACATGGTGTCGTAGGCAACCGTCCAGATTAAGGTCACCATATAAATTAACCAGATGATACTAGGTAGGCTATTGGTTTCTGCGGCATAGGCCATGGGAACCGACCAGGCAAATGCTGCACCTAAAAATACTTGTGGCAAATAGGTATAGCGTTTCATAAAGGGATAAATGGCCGCCAGGGCAACACCACCAAATGATAAGTAAATAGTTAGGGTATTCATTGTTAGGACTAATAAGAATGCAATGACGCATAATATCGTAAAAAGGACCAATGCCTGTTTTGGTGAAATCAAACCTGTCACGAGTGGCCTGTCTTTGGTTCGCTGTACATCACCATCTATTTTTCGGTCGGCAAAGTCATTAATCACACACCCTGCCGAGCGCATAAGTACGACACCTAAAACGAAAACAAGTAAAATATTCAAAGCAGGTATGCCTTCAGCGGCTAACCAAAGCGCCCACAATGTTGGCCATAAGACTAAATAAATTCCAATGGGTTTATGCAGTCTCATTAAGTGTAAATAGGCAATCATTGTATCTTTGTTCATTGTGAAGCCCTGGTTATTATTCAACATTTATTCATTTACGGCACATAAGAAAATACTGGCGGCATGAAGAACTCACTAACCAGTATAGGTTTATCCTGAAGAAAGAAAACAGATCTGC
>JBFJZQ010000019.1:0-18614 GCA_041622015.1 Oleiphilaceae bacterium | reverse complement strand
TGTTGAGACTTCCGCACTTCGAACAGTATCTAAACCAATTAAATGGCCATTAACCATATCGTAAATCACTATCATATAATAATCATGACCTTTTGCGCTGGCACATCATCAGTATTGTGCTGGTCAATCATCTGTATTTAGTGGAAGTCTAATTATTTACTGTTGTCTTTCGTTGCAATGAACTGTGGGTTATACCGACCATATTCTCGCGGCACACAGCCCATGACTCGACGAAATAATCGGGCAAAATGCGAAAGATCTCGGAAGCCAAGACTAAAAGCAATATCAGTGATCGAAGAGGAGGTTTGACTTAGCATGCGAGCCGCACGCCGTATTCGGAGCTCGATCACATAGTCCCGAAAGGTAAGACCATGCTCGCGTTTGAAGGCCCTACTGAATTCACAGCGGCTCAAGCCGCATAGTTGGGCTACTGTTTCTGCTGAGATTTTTTCATGGAGGTGATTATCAATGTAAGCACATGCAATCAGAGAACACTCTGTAAAACATCTGTTATTTCTAAAACGTGATTCCATTGGTATTGGTGGCGTTGGCATGAAGTTAACCCTTTCACGACTGTGATTTTCAATACCTTGTTTTGGTAGTAACAACCTTATACGTTCGAGCAAGACCTCAACTGCTAAGGGTTTGACTAGGTAATCCCACACTCGTGTCCGTAACGCCCAGACAGCGAGATTTTCAGAATGTTCCTCGGTGAGCATTAGAACTGGCACACTACTAAAAGCTCGCTTTGTATTCTGCAAACAATGAAGCCCTGAAAGATCTGGGAAATCAAAATTAAAAATTATTAATGATGGTGGAGCTTTAGTTGCGATATTAATATCTTCATGGCTGCGAATAATCTTTATGTCGCAGATATCCTTGACGCTTTGGATGAGTTTCTCCGGCGTAGAATCTAATCGCCAATCAAACCACAATACACTGAAATTCTTCATAATCTTCCTTGATAATGATGAATGTTAAAATAAATTTTTTGGCTAGTACTACAACACAACTCACATAGTATTTTCGTATACTTCATGAAAGTATAGGAAAAATAAAAGTACTTTCCAAGCAGCGCTATGATCTAGTCAGCCATGATGGGTATTACCACTATTCTTCGCCTACAAGTTATTCATAACAACATCATTACTCCAAGCAACCTCAACTTCGACGCAGCCAGATCCAAATTTACTATGTTCTTAGGCGGACAGGGTTTGCAGAATGCAGGTAGGCAACAAAAAAGGATAGGAAAAATACTGTTTGTGGCCCCATAGAGTCACTCATCATGTTTGAGAGTATGTAGGCGTATATAGACAATACGCATACTTGTGTCCGCTTCTTTTCAAGATGGGTACGCGCTATTGTTTTACGATAAATGACCAAAGATAAAAGAAAAGAAACAATAATAATCATTCCTGAGGGACCAAAAATACGCAGATAATCAATGACAATATTGTGACTGTGCGGAGCGCCCCCGATTAGCCCGCTTTTGAAGCCTTCTCCCAAATAAGGATAACTTGTTCCCACATCCCAGGAGTAATTCCATAGTGCTATTCGTGATGCCACAGTTCGGTATTCCTGAAAGTTATCGAACGACAAGTTTGTCAGCACTTCAATAAGCCGGGGATTGATACTTAATAAAGCTTCAGAGTCTCTAATTATGAATAGAGCCATTGCCAGAAAGACGATGCCAACCAAGAGTGTGGCTATATTTTTTTTAGTGGCGGGTAATGAAAAAAAGGCAACCAGAACGACTAAGGCAACAAGAACATTTGTTTTGGAGCCTGCCATAATCAGCATAACAAAAGCAGTTGCAATCATAAAAAGTGACAGAGTTTTTTTTACTATTCCGGCTTGTGCTGTGAGCGTAGAGACAAAAAAAATAAAGGTCGTTGAGATGAAAATAGCCAACTGATTCGGGTGTGAGAATAATCCAGAGTACCTGTCATCTCCTGCGTAGTATGAGGAAGAAAGAAAAAAACCCTTCTTTTGCAATATAATGACCGCGAAATTCATTAACAGGCCGACACATATTATACGAAAGAAAAAGTCGAATAACCCTTTTTCTGTGCAGAAAAGAAATGAAAAATAAAGGTAGGAAGTTGTAAATATAATAAGTGCAATCATGGATCTAGATGCAAAATGTTCGTCTGGGCTTATTGTAAACCGAATTAGATGTAAAAGATAAAGTGCCAGAATGCAACTAAATAGTAGCTTATTATTGAGTGCTTGATAGTGGAAGAATGACAACATGGAGTTGTCTTTTAGAATCGTTAAACATAACAACATGAAACAAATAATGAGGTAGATGTAGGTTAGGCTCGCCTTTGAATCACCCACCCGCATAAAGCTTGGCATGAAAGCCAGTATCATCGCAATGCTCATCAATATTTTGAATTTGTCTGTTAAGTAATGCTTGCTATATATCGATGGGACGCTGTGAAGTTGATGCTGCGCATTGAATGCCGGGCAGTTAGAATCTGTATTCATTTTTGAGTTTCCCCTTATATAAGTCCACCCATTTCTTTTTCGTTTTTACAATGTCGAATTCTCTTTTTGCTAAGGAGTAAGAAGCTTGCCTCATTCGACTGACTAGCCTTGGATCAGATTCAAGTAGAGTGATTGCGGCGACATAGTCTGTAACGGTATTACAGGCAAAACCATTATCATATTGGCCCGAAAGTTGACCTTTTAGCCTCGGGTATAAACAGTCCATATTAGACGGACACGTTGAGGTAACTAAAGGCAAACCTAGAGCCAACGATTCCAGTAGTATTCTCGACAAGCCTTCCCAACGTGATGGATGAAAGACGGCGGAAGATTGGCTAATTATCCTGAATAAATCCGCTTGATTCATATAATCGATAATTTGAACATTAGCAGGAAGACCTCCGTTCTTTTCGATAATACTTTGTCGGTAATCAAGTTCAGAAGAACCGATCCATGTGAACTTTATATGTCCCAATATATTGGCGACTTCAACAAAGGTATCAAATGATTTTTGATGGCAGATTCGGCCGACTGAGATAATATTAAAAGTTTCATACGCTTCTTCGTTATCTCGTAAATCTTTGATCGCGACTGAATTATTAATGTTAATGATTTTGTGCGTTAATTTTTTTCCAATCTTGAATTCAGCGGGGCCACACGATATTGTAAATCCGAGTCTGGACAGACTAAATTCAACAATCCGGAAAATATGTCTAACCATCCAGTGAATGTCTTTGCGAAGAAATGAGTAGGCCCTCGGAGAGTAAAAAACATAAGGAACTCCTTTACCAATTGATGCTAATCGGACATATACGCCGCCATAACTACTATGACCATGAATGGCGTGGGTGCTTTTATCAATAAATGATCGGACTTTTAGCGTGTTCTTTAGGTGGCGAAATAGGCCTTTAGACGAAAGTTCTATCAAGGTTATGCCAGAATCAATATCGTCTATTTCTGACTCGCTTTCATTTCGTCGACAATAAAAAAACAGTACCTGGTATTCCTCTTTTAATATGTCGGCTAGTTGTTTGATTGACTTGGCAGTGCCATAGGCGAAGCACTCCGTTACTTGTATGACTTTTTTCTGGGTAATCGCTGTCATTATAGCCTCCTATTCCATGAGTTATCGTTGTATCAGCACTTATTCATTAACTGACAATTACCATCAATACACATCTTGTGAGAATAATTTGAACGGCGTGATAATCAGTATTTTCAGGTCTAGCAAAAGTGTCCAGTTATTAATGTATTTGATATCAAGTGACGCTCTCATCTGCATTCTATCTAATGTTTTGGTGGTGCAATCATCACCACCGCGACAACCACAGATTTGAGCCAGACCGGTAATTCCAGGCTTGATGCGATGACGGTGCATAAAATTCGGGATGTGCTTTGAGTAAAAGTGGTTCACTTCAATAGCGTGAGGTCTTGGACCCACCAAGGACATTGTCCCTTGGAGTACATTAAAAAGCTGCGGTAGTTCATCCATACTTGTGTGGCGGATAAATTTTCCAACTCTGGTTATTCTTGGATCATTTCGTTGCGCCAATTCAAGTTTTCCGTGGTTATTTTTCGTCACATACATCGATCTGAACTTCCATATTTCAATCACCGAACCATCCCATCCATGGCGTTTTTGTTTAAAAAATATAGGTCCATGAGATGTCACTTTCACGGCAAGAGCGACCGTTATCAATAAAGGGGATAGTACAACTAACGTATTGAAGGCGATTATTTTATCTAGAATTGATTTAATTAATATTGCTTTTATATTCTTCATCGGGCTTCCCGATAAGACCAGCAGAGGAAGCCCTGAAAGCTCTCTAATACCATGATTGATCATTGGAAATGCGAAAATATCGGGAACCCAGATAATGTCCAAACATTGATCATTTATCTGTTTAATTATATCGCCCACTTCGATAGATTGATTTAGTCGTAAGCTAATATAAATACGCCGAATACTGTATTGCTTGATGAGTTTTTTTAAGTAATTTGTATCTCCAAGGATGGGAGCCGAACCCGTCCACGATGATCTGGCTTCAACGTCATTGTCAATGACGCCCAGAACTTTATCAGGTAGCCATGTGTTATTATTCAGACTATTTACCAGCTGCTCGCCAATGGGATTGGCGCCAATGACTAATGTCGGGATAGGTTTAGTGAAGTGGACAAAATACCTCGAGATAAAAAAGGTCAGTATATAGATCCCTGCTTGAACCAATAAGCCAAGTAGTGCCCAGATAATAATAACTGAGCTTAATAATTCATTTGTTGGTTTAGTTATTAACACAAAAAATACCGACGACAGCACGACCCAGACCCAGGCCTTAGTAATAATCCACAGACCAAAGAAAAATTTTCTGATGCGACCGAATAGATTGCCATCAGACTGATGATACACGCCCAATAATGTGTAGAAAATGTAGACAAGAAGACCATTCACCACCGCCAAAGTTTTATATTCTTCGGCATCATTCCCCAGAAACCAATAAGCTGTTCCCATCATAATAGCTGTTGACGAGACAATGCTGGCGCAAAATTGTCCATATACCAGTAGCGTGTCGTGCAAGCGGTAAAGCTTTTTGCTAGGTCTGCCTCCTAGATAATATTTTTCTTCTTTGTCCGTATTCTTCGTCGTATTCTTCGTCGTTTTAATCATTACTTACCCCGAATAAATACAATTGGCTAAGCTACTCAATAAATATTTTTGAGGAGTCTATCTAAACCCATTTCTTCTATTGTTTTATCGCCCACATTGAGAGCTACCCTCGCAGGCAAACTTATCTAAAGTAAAATTGATATCTCTGTTTACACCAACGCTCTTGACTTAGTTTTTAATTTTGCTCTGCTTAATCTTTTTTTACTCTTGCAATAGTACAAACTCATGCAGGGGAACCATATTCCCGAAGATATATGTTTATCGGATTCTGATTTATAAGGTGCAGTGCCATGGCGAGTGGCATTTTTAAATCTCGCCAAATTACCCGTAATGACAGCAACATAAATATCTCAGACACCAGTAAGTCAAGAACCAAGGTTATGTTGAGCAATCAGTACTACGAAAAATTTCGGTCTGAAACCGAGTTATAAGCTGTTCTTTAAGATAGAGAGAGAGGAGATTTTGGGCTAGGTGTATTGTGCTAATTGCTATGATTGTTTTGCAGCTTCCTAGATTCGACACCGCCCTCCACTCACTTTGGAGAGTATTGGAATTATGTCTAAGTACAAGAAAATTCGGGGTTTATATGTTCTACAATAAGAGAGGGTGCCCTAGAACTTCACACGCCACAGTGCTATCGATTTCCAGGAATTGACAATGTACCTGTATGAACAATCAGTCGATTGTTAAACCCAGTTTTCGTAATCTCCATTCTCTATATGTATTTTAGTCACCTGCTAATGTCATACAGGGACGGATTTACGCAAAACTTTCATAGCAATTAGCACAATACACCTAGCCCAAAATCTCCTCTCTCTCTATCTTAAACAACGACAAATGAACAGGCTTAAACAACAGACAGGTTTTAGCACTGCTTTATTATTTCGAAAACCATACGAACAAAATATTCACTCTTGGATACGACAAGAATTCATGTTTTTACAGATGATGACCTCTTTTTTAGGGGTCTGGTTAGCGAAAGGTTTAATCTAGAATTCTGTGATACTCGAAAGGAATAGGATTATGGCATTCAATAGTAAGTGCCTATGGCTACTAGTTGTTTATTTCGTTTTAACGGCTAATGGATTTGCCAGGGAAGAACAAAAAGCTCTTGTCGAGGGGCCGATATTATTGCTGCCAAGCGTAAATGCCGTACAACGTTATGACGATAATATTTTTAGTAGTGCACAGGGAGAACAAAACTCTTTCGTACAGGTTGTGAACTTAGCCCTTACAACATTAATCGAAAGCAACTCTAACGAATTTGAACTTGGTTACAATTTTGAAGCTGCCTTCTATCGGGATAGCTCAGCCGATGATTATTTTGATCATTTTCTTCTTGGCGATGCCAAATACATTGTTAACGAAGAGGGGCTGTTACATCTGAGGGTGAATTATGCCAAAACTCATGAGGACAGGGGTACGGGACTTTCACAGGGTTTCGATCCACTGTTAGATCTGGAATTAGATGCACCCGATAAGTATAGGTCATTTGTCTTGCTGGCTAATTACGAATATGGGACTCGCGATTCATTGGGACAGGTTGTTTTTAATCTTGACTTGAGAGACAAAAAATACATCAATCATCTTGAACAAACAAACAGTAATGACCGTCAAAATGTACACGGGACAGTGAGCTTTTACTACCAAGTAGCCCCAGCAACACGGTTATTGCTAGAAACTAGCGTGAATGTTACTGATTATGCCAATGAGCGACCCGCTTCACCCAGTTTGAACAATCGTTCATTAAATTATTTACTTGGAGCCACTTGGGATAATACGGAGATAGTCACCACTAAGGTAAAGATCGGCTATCTGGAAAAAACGTTCGCTCATCGTCAACGGGATCAATTTTCGGCATTTAGTTGGCAAGCAGAAATACATTTGTCTCCTTTGAGTTATTCTCATTTCAACCTGAAAACAGATCGATACGATGAGGAAACGAACGGAGGTGGCGATTTTATCGATGTTAAACAAGTCTCCTTCGATTGGACCCATCAATGGCGCGAACAATTTGAAACGCTGCTGGGCGTACTTTACAAGAATGAAGAATATAAGAATGCCAACCGTGATGAGCGCTACGCTCAAATTAATCTAGAACTACGCTATCACGCAAGCCCGTGGCTGACCTTGACCTTCGATGTTAAAGAGGCGAACCAAGACAGTAATTTAGACAGGCTTGAATTCGATCGAAGTATTTATTCATTGGAGGCAAAGGTAACCATATGAATATTCATTATTGGTTTTTAATCGTGGGCATATTTTTTTACCCGATCCAGTCTTTGTGCCAGGAACGGGATGCGGTTTCGTATGTCCTTGATTCGGGTGACCGAATTCTTATTAGGGTTTTTGCTGAAGACGATTTAAGCATGGATGTTTTGGTGCCGGGAACGGGCATTATCAAATATCCATTCCTTGGTGAACTCGCAGTTTCTGGCTTAACAACATCTGAACTTGCTAAACTTATTACGGAAGGTTTGAAGGGGCGCTATTTGCTGAGCCCAGAAATTACCGTTTCGATACAGGAGTATCGGCCTTTTTACTTACATGGAGAGGTAAATAACCCCGGAGGATTTCAGTATCGACCCGGACTTAGTGTTCAGCAAGCAGTTGCTCTGGCAGGCGGTTTCACAGAACGTGCTTCGCGCGATGAAATTACGGTCGTTCGTTCAGATAAACAGACTAAGGAGCCCTACTCAAGCCCGATTCAACAAAATGACTCAGTTAGACCCGGTGATTTGATTCGTGTACAACGGAGGTTCTTCTAATCATGGATGTAAATAGAGTAGCGGAATCAGGAGACCAAGCCCCTTGGAGTCAATTGAACGAAGTATCGCTTCGAGATTACTTTAGGGTGGTCCATCGAGCGAAGTGGTGGATACTGATATTTTCTGGCGCAGTGAGCTTAATGGTCGCGCTCATGGTTTTTTCCATGACCCCAATATACCAGGGTAAAGCAATCGTTATGATCGAGCCCCAAGCGGAGCGCCTCATTTCCATCGAAGACGTCTATGCCCCCGATAGTCATAGTCGTGAATACTTCCAGACCCAGTATGAAATATTAAAATCAAGACCATTAGCTGAGCATGTCATTAATGAGCTGAGTCTGTTAAATAGCCCTCAAGAAAATAGTTTGATTCATGACAGTCTTTTGTCTAGTTGGCTCCCTTGGCTTACTATCGATACTTGGCTCTCTAAATTTGGACACATAGAGATCGCGCCAGTCGAGGTCAACCGTCGAAATGATTCCATGCAATTAGCCTCGACGGCTTATGCTGAAAACCTAAAAGTGGCCCCTATTCCAAATACACAACTAATCGAAATAGCATTCAACTCCCCAGATGCAGAACAAGCGGCTGCCGTGGCAAATGCACATGCCAATGCCTATATCCAGAGCATCCTTGATGCTAAGTTCTCATTCACCCAATCTGCGACAAAGTGGATGTCAGACAGGGTTGACAGCTTAAAGCGCAATCTTGACAAGTCTGAAAAACAGCTTCAGGCCTTCCGCGAAAAGGAACAGTTGGTCGATACCCAGGGCCTGCTGCATCTTTCAACACTGGAGCTTAATGAACTAACAACGAAATTGGTGGATGCACAGCGCGAGAAATCCGTGGCAAGCAATGCCTTCCAGCAGGTAGCGCAATTGGAGCATCTTTCACCAGGGAATTTCGATTCTATCCCTGCAGTACTAAACGACCCCCTGGCGCAGAAAATCAGAAGTCAACAGAGCATCACACAACAAAAGCTAGCCGAACTTAAAAAACGTTATGGACCCTTGCATCCAAGAATGTTAGCGGCTCAAGAGGAGTTGACATCGGTAAGTAATAATTTATCAAGACACATTAAAAATGTTATCAAGGGCATTAGCAAAAAATATGATGTGGCGATAGCTCATGAATCTGGGTTAAAGAATGCAATCGAGAAAGCGACACAACAATATCATGCCGTCGGACGAAAACAGTCAAAACTGCTTTCGTTGCAGCAAGAAGTTGACGTAAATCGTGAACTCTACAAACTTTTCCACCAGAGAATGAAGGAAACTACTGTGACCGGCAGTCTTCAGTCCGCTAACGCTCGCATAACATCACCGGCGGTCATTCCCCTTGATCCAATCAAACCACAAAAAGGACTTATCATTACCCTGATTTTTGTTGTCAGCGCAATTGTTGGTGTCATAACAGCATTCGTGCGCGACGCTTTTGATAACAGCCTGACGAACATCGCTGATGTCGCGAGAAAACTCAGATACCCCTTGTTTGGTGTTGTGCCATTGCTCAAGCAATACGACAAACAGCAATTGATTAGTTATTCCACCGTCAATAATGCAGAGAAACGTAGGTTTAGTGAAGCCGTACGCACTGTTCGAACAGCTATATTACTAAACGAAAAAACCAAACTTACTAAGACGGTTCTTGTTACCTCAACGCTCAGTAGCGAGGGGAAAAGTACTCTAGCACTCAACCTCGCATACGAATTGGGGAAGATGGAATCTGTTGTGCTCGTAGAATGTGACATGAGGCGACCCGTTCTAGTTAAGGCCTTAAAACTCAGTAAGGACACACCAGGTCTTTCGGAGATATTTGCAGGAAAAGCAACTTGCTCCGAATGTCTGTTGCAACAAGAGAATATTGATGTCCTTGTTGCTGGCAGCTATGTACTTGATCCTCTCACCTTATTCGGGTCTGCTTTGTTTGAACAATTGCTGAAAAATCTAAGATTGAAATACGACAGAGTCATTATCGACAGCTCGCCAGTTTTATCGGTCAGTGATGCAGTAGTACTTTCAAGCTATTCAGATCTGGCTATCTATGTCGTCGGGGCGGGTTCTACTCCGCAGCGCCAGATAAAAATCGGCCTCGAAAGGCTGGCGCGAGTAAACGACCTGCAGATTACGATAGTCGTCAATGGTCTCGATACGCGAAAGGCCGAAAAATACGGAGATTATCATGATTATTTCGACGAACTCTATGAACCATTAAACGCTGTCGCGACCTGAACCGATGATGATTGACCACTCTTTAGCGTTATAGCAATGATTCAAGTTAATGGAGGTAGCCACCCTTGAAAATAGAAATTATAGGCTGTACCGGTACAGGAAAATCGACATTAATGAATAATGTCGTGGATTTTCAATACGGTAAACAGACGGAGATTATCTCAGGAAACGATTTTGTTTTGCGGCAAACGCATTTGTCATGGTTATCCCATCGCACCTTTCAATCGATTGCGATTAATATCATTGGACTTTTCTGGTGTTTCCATGCCCGCCTAAAATATCAGCGTCTTCTTGATTTTGCATTTCGTTATCTACAGCAATTATCGCCCTCTATTACTTTTCGAGAGCGACTAAAAATTAGCAGAATTATGGCTAGAAATATTGGAATACACGAATTTATCGAATCGCGGGATACGGCTAAGCTCATTGTTGTTATTGATGAAGGAACGCTCCATATCGCTCATTACCTATTTGTACATGAGTCGATTGAGCCTGACTTAAAACAGCTACAGCGCTTTGTTGAGCTGGTGCCATGTGTCGACGTAGTTGTTCATCTGCGCAGTTCAATCGATACGCTGATAGAAAGAACCCAGGTTCGAGGACATAAGCGCATTACTGAAGGCTCAGCAGCTTCTATTAAGTCGTTTATTGAGCACGCGATAACTACGTTTAATTTCCTAGAATCAAGCCCTGAAATTAGCCAAAAAATGTTAGCCATTAATCCCGATGGTCAAGCTTCTATGGTTCAACGTCAGGAACACAGCTCTATAATAGAAACGGCTCGGCGCATCATTCTTGCCAGCTTAGTAACGATGCAGGCTTAATAGTTTGGCTTATTCGGTTTTGTAAAAAAAGCTCCGAGCTAGCAGAGAATCGAGATAAACACTGAAAAATTGAGTAAAAAAGCATGACAGATAGCCCTATGAAAAACTGCAATGCAGCATTTATCGCATTAGTCGGTTCGGAAGCT
Source organism: Oleiphilaceae bacterium (assembly GCA_041622015.1). Lineage (GTDB taxonomy): Bacteria > Pseudomonadota > Gammaproteobacteria > Pseudomonadales > Oleiphilaceae > PZPK01. The sequence continues at coordinate 7,490 of JBFJZQ010000019.1, read as the reverse complement.
ACAGGTAAATCGACACTCGCTAACGAAATCGGTCGTTGGTTGGGGGAGCGATATAGCGTTCGCGTAATACATGCAGGCAAACCACCCGCAACGTGGGTCACTTGGCCGCTACATGTATTGCTGCCCTTGCTTCGTAAATTAATGCCAGCCCTTCGAACAAGTCGAATTGAGGGACATGTCGCGATCAAAAAGCCCATTAAATCCGGCGAACTCAGCACTAAAAAACTTGTGAAAAAAACGATAAGAATACGCTCCATAATTTACGCTACTCGTGCAGTCTGTATTGCTTGGGATCGTCACCACCTCCTAGTCAAGAGACGAAATGGCGCGACTAACAAGGAGTTTATTGTGTGTGATCGTTACCCTTCAAATAAATTTGGTGAAATGGATAGCGCCCGTCTTGTTGTCGATGTTGCCCAAAAAGGATTCATCTTCAAGGTTTACAATCTATTGGCACGACTGGAAAATAGACTATATCAGCAGATCCCCCCACCCGATATTGTCTTACAATTATACGTTTCTGTGGAAACGGCCAAGCAACGTAATCGGAACAGGATTAAGGCAGACAAGAACGGAGATAAGTACATAGAATCTCGTTACCAACAAGCAGGGAGTTGGCAGCGTAAGGGGCGAGAAACGATTCATCACATTAATACTGAACAATCCTTGCTTGCAACCATTCAGGATGCAAAAGATGCCATAGAGAGCGCCTTAAATGGCTAAACTAGACAACTTAGGCGCGCAAGAAAACGCCAGTACTAGTGATCAGAACACGGCGTCGCATAAACCCTCGGTTTCTAACCGCGCAGTTGATGGCGCGTTTTTCACAACTGCTTCAGTTATAACTCAAGGCCTCGGGCAAATATTGGTGCTCGCAATATTGGCACGCCATATCACTCAGACTGAATTCGGTTTGGTAACCGCTACCATGGTTATGGTTGGACTAGGAAAGCAACTTGCAGAAGGTCTGATTTGTCCAGTTCTGGTTCATCGAGAAAATTTCTCTGCGCGGGACATAGGGACTGCATCGACATTATCCTGGTTGTTCGGAGGCGTTGCTGTGATCGCCATGTGGCTACTTGCGCCCTTAATCGGACACTGGCTCTCAGAGCCGTCAATCGTTCCGATTATCTCCGTGCTGTCCTTGGTGTTTTTGATCCAGGCGCCATCAATGGTCGCTGAAGGATTGCTTCAGCGGGAGCTTAACTTCCAACAATTAGCGCTTGCTGAAGTACTGTCCTTTGTGTTTGGTTATACCTTGGTGGGTGTGACGCTAGCGCTAGCTGGGGCTGGAGTTTGGGCATTGGTGTGGGCCTGCCTTGCCCAGCTTGGACTGAAATGCTTTATCTTAATTTGGCAAAAACCACGATCTCTATTACTTGCTTTTGATCCAGGCGCTGCTCGCCATATGTTGTGGCTGTCCGGCGGATTCAGCTCCGGCAAGTTGCTGGGTTTCGCTGCGACTCAACTTGACAATCTGGTGGTGGCGGCAGCAATGAATGCCAGCGCAGTGGGAATCTATGGGCGGGCTTACCAGCTGGTTACTATGCCGGTGATGCTATTCGGTCAAGTATTAGAACGCGTTATGTTTCCTATCTATTCACGTTTACAAAGTGAACCCCAAAAAGCTTCTGAACACTATGGTCATGCGGTTGCACTCAGTTCAATGCTAATGGCACCTACATCGGTTTTGTTAGTGGTTCTGGCGCCAGAGATTGTGCGTTTGATACTCGGGCCAGAATGGTCAGAAACGGTGCTACCACTGCAAATCCTGGCATCAACATTACTTTTTCGAATGGGCTATAAGCTCAATGATCCTATAACCAAGGGGTTCGGCTTAGTATATCAAAGGTTATGGCGCCTAGCGGTTTATGCCGGTTCGGTGCTTGTCTTTGCATCCTTTGGCGTGCAATGGGGTCTGCCAGGCGTGGCCGTTGGGGTTTCTTTCGCCATACTGGTACATTTTCTGTTCATGGCGCATTTAACATTGTGTCGATTAAATATTAGCTGGCGGTGGTTTGCACTAAAGCACGCTCGCGGCCTTATTTATGCGCTATGTCTATTACCAGTTGTCCAAACGACAGCCATGGCCCTTAGAAATGTCGGTATTGGCTATATGGGGGTTTTATTGGGCGTACTTAGTCTGTTAGGTATCGGTTTTTTGATCGCGCTAATAACTAGACCATCTCTAGTCGTGGGCCCTGAATTACGCTGGTTTGCCCGCCTGTTAGGGCGTCGCCTAAAACCCAGGTCGACTGATGGGATTTTACCTGAATCAAGGAGCGGCCTAGTGGTTGAATTTTGTGGATTGACCCAGGATGAGAAAGCGAACTTGCCAGCAGTCATCGTTCAGCAATTAAATAAGCAAGGGATCCCCGCGTCTGAAATAAAGCTGAATTTTGGACAACACTCGGCCGGAACTCGACAGCATATCAAGTGTTTAGGCCTTGCTTTAAAATCCTTAAGAAGAGCGCCAAGAGCTAGTATTTATCAACTGCTGGTGATGTTGGGTACCGAAGGTCAGCAACAAAACAACGTTATTGCCAGAATGCTGTCCTGGTTAGCGTTAGGAGAGCTTGTGTCCAAGGCGCAGAACACGCCGGGTATACATTTGCTTATTGATGGCCCCATGCAGCAGTTGTCGGTGATAGGTGCTGATAAAGGTCACGAGGAAGCTCTGGCCCAAGCTGAGCCCTTGTTAGAACGTCTTTGTCCTGATCTTTTTCTGGATCTGCGCATGCACAAACCAGTACCAGTATCTCTGATTGACTTAGTTACGAAGATGCATGATAAAACCGGTTTCCTTTGTACGCTTGTGGTTGATATTGCCGATCGCCAGTACGACATTAGCTTACTCGCGCACGATGTAATTGAATCTTTGGTGTCAAATTGGCAAGTGCATAAAACCTAAATCATTAGTGATTGCGTCGAGCACGTTTACATCAGCACGGCAAAAAAAAAAGAATAATTCATGGCAGGCATTTGTTAAACAAACGTTTGAATATGATAAAGAGGAACTATGGAATCTTTTGGAACTAGGCTTGCAACAGTTGATAAGGTTGACCCAGATAGTCTTGATGCTGCGCATCGCCTATTCTATGAATTTGATCAATACAATGTTGTGTATTGTCATTGGGAAAGTAATGCAGAATTAGCAGAAGGTCTTCTTGGGCATAAGGATCTTGATGTACTCGTCGAAAAAGGTAATGCCACTGGTCTAAGCAATGCATTGCATAGCGCTGGATTTAAGCGATTCCTGGCGGTATCAGCAAATAACTATCCTGGCGTCGAAGATTATCTTGGTGTCGATCGTGAAACAGGGAAAATGCTCCATTTACATCTACATCACCAGATAGTAATCGGAGAAAAAAACCTAAGGAGTTACCATCTTCCCTGGGAAAAAAAGCTTCTTGCAACGCGCTTGATTGATCAAAATACTAATATTTATATTATTGACCCACATTTTGAAATGCTGCTTCTGTTGGTAAGCGCGGTGTTAAAACATAGAATCAGAGATCGAATTGTCCATTTCAAGCAAAAAAATTATTTTGACAAGACAGGCTTGATAGAGTTCCAGTGGTTAAAAGAAGCTGTGAATGATGCCATATTATTAAAGAATGCCGAGGCATTATTACCTAAACAATCGCTTGAGCCATTAAGGAAAATAATCACGACATCCGAGCCGAGCATGAGGCAGATTCTTGACTTTCAAAGACACACTAAATCATACCTGCAGTTGTATCGCACTTATACACCCTTACATGCCAGAGGACTGCGGTACCTGAGGGAGCTTGTTCAGGTTTTTAGGTTTTTTAATAAACATTATATTCATTCTGCACTGCCTCTTAAGCGGGTAAATGTAAGAGGTGGCGTTTTAGTTGCTGTGCTTGGTTGTGACGGTGCAGGAAAATCGACCCAGGTAGAAAAATTAACGCATTGGCTGTCTTGGAAGATGGATGTGCTACCAGCCTATTTTGGCAGTGGCGATGGCTCCAGCTCGTTGTTACGCTGGCCGATAAAATGCTTTGCAAGACTATTCGTGAAGAGGACGGGTTCAAGAGCGAAGAAATACCAGGGCGATAGAAAAAAACAGGAAGGTGATGCAGGCGGATTCAATTTCAATTCCCGATTGAGGTTAATCGCCAGGGTTATTTGGGCTTTGTCTCTGTCTTTAGAGAAATATCATAAACTGCGTAAGGTCAACATGGCCAGAAATCGTGGCATGGTGGTCATTTGTGATCGTTATCCGCAAAACCAAATTATGGGTTTTAATGACGGGCCACTTTTGTCCGTATGGCGTAATCATCGCTCTGGTTTATTGAAAACCCTTGCGAGATGGGAAAGTCGCCCCTATTGCCTTGCTGAAGATTATCCGCCAGATCTAGTCATTAAGCTCAATATAGCCCCTGAAGTGGCGATAAAACGAAAAAAAGATATGTGCATGGAAGAGAGTTTGAGGCGGGTCGACGCAATCAAGAACGTAAATTATCATGCACAAACAAAAATTATTAATATTGATGCCAGTAAACCCTTTGATGAGGTTTTATTGGAAATGAAACGAGGTATTTGGGAAATGTTTTAAAAAGAAATTTATCAGGGATAAAAGTTATTTACGCGCATCGTTTATTTTCTTCAGGAGATTAATTTATGAGGAGGTCATTGATTCTTTTTATAAATTACTGTTTTGCAGCAGCAGTACTTCTAGCCAGTACATCAAGCGTTAGGGCGGCAACTTACTACGTTGCTAATAACGGTGACAATACACATGTCGGCACCATCGAAAAACCTTTTCAAAGTATTAATTTTGCCATCAAGAAGTTAATTCCGGGGGACACCTTGTATCTACGAACCGGAATCTATTATGAGACCGTGGAGGTGTCGGTCAGTGGCACAGAAAGCGCATCGATAGTAATTGCTTCCGCCCCTGGCGAAAAGGCGGTGATTGATTCCGGCTTCGGGCAGTTTCGGATACCAGGCAATACTGACTGGGAGTTAGTTGACGCGAATCTGGGTGAATACCGTTCTAAACGAAGTTGCATTAACGATGATATCTACGGTTATGTGTTAGGGGTTTCTGGTTATGTGAATGAAAGAGTGGTATTGGTCCCCTACCTCGAAGTTAAGCATTTTAGAGCCAGCACAGATATATACGAAAATGCTGACAGTGCGTTTTATGTAGGCCCTGGCACCATTGAAATTGACGGAAAATGCCACATCCGCCTAACAAAGACTGCAGCGATGCGTAACACAGAGGCTCGCTACGGAGAAGTTTTCGCCACTGAAAACGCCGACCCGAGAAACTATCAGATCGTCTTGTCTCAGGCCCAGAATAGCCTGATCGTTAAGGGCTCATATCTTATTATCAAAAACCTCACTGTTAACCAAGCACAGGATAGTATTGAACTCAAGTCAGGCGCACACCACGTGCTTTTCGATAATATTACCGCCTGGATGGGCGATTCAGCAGTAACGACATATGATTCAAATGTACATCATATCACCCTAAGTCACTCAAGAATCCTGGGGGATGCACCTTACTGGATTTTCTGGAGTGATATGAAAAATGCACCTCAGGTTGCCAGTCGTGCCCGTGGCACGTCCATTCGTTTGAAAGGAGGAACTCACGACTGGACAATTTCGTGGAATTTGATACGCGGTTCTGGTCAGGACTTAATCGGCACCAACAACGGTGAAGATAGAATCTTTGTTCATCATAACCGACTTGAAAACTGCGGTGACGATGCGCTTGAGATTGAGGGTCTGGCCGAGTATGGCGGGAGCGCTGATATTGGCCAGCTTATCATTCATGACAACTACATAAGCAACTGCCTTACCGCCTTGGCAGTTGGTCAGGATACGATAAAAATGACCGGTCCCTTACTGTTTTACCGCAATGTGGTGAGCTTACTTCGTGATCATCCGGTTAATCGTAAAGCCGGTATCAATTCATGGAATGGTGGTGGGAGATTCGGTTACGGTAAAATGTTTAAACAAGCAGGCAACGACTATGCAACGCGCAACGTGCATTATTACCATAACACCTTGGTGATGCTTAATTCATATAAAGGCATCGTGCCGACGCCTACACATCCTGACGGCAGTACCTTCGCCAATAATATTGTCGTGATGGTAAACGGTGAGATCATAGCGTCCTACAATAAAGGCTTAGAGCAAGTGATTGATGGTAATTTATACTGGAAGGTAAATACACGAGATAGCGAACCCTTGCTGGATGGCAAGGATACCGTGGCAGAACTGAGTGGCATCGAACAAAATAGTATAGGAGATACCCCAAAACGTGGTACCGATGCTAAATTTGGTAATATCTTACTGAAGGTGATTGACCCCACTAAGGATTACTGGGCCTTGGATGCTAGGTCTGAAGTATTTAAGCTGTGGGATTTTATCCCTGCCAATGACAGCCCTGTGAGGGAAAAGGCTATTGCGCTGAGTTGCCGCAATATCAGCGCCAAAGACGAACTAGGGAATGATTTATGTTCGAATGGCAGGCTACCTGACTCGATTCAATCAAACGATATCGGCGCACTAGCTCTCACGGCGGTCCCCAGTGATTATTTCCTATTCCCTTTTGTGAGCCTTGTGTCTAAACCTATGCCTCCAAGCAACTTATATCCATCGCAGCCCTAGAGCTTATAAGGCCGGTACTGAAGCAAGGCAAGCAATACTAATAAGGGTATATAACTCTGGCTTATATCGAATATAACAGTTATTTTAGTCTCGTAAAAAGTTCTTAAATTGTAACAGTTTGAACTCGATTTTACCTTTTGGAACTAGCTCAACACACATAATCTGTCGAGCCTTGTGCAAATAAGAAAAAGCTCTTGCCAAATTATTCTAATGCTTTGCCTCTAAAAGGAAGAATAGTCGATGGATCGAATAACAGAAAACGAAAAATTTAAAGAAATACTCTCTAACATAAGACATTACAGTGCATTACGCTTTGTTATGCTGACAGTTTTTGTCGCAATTAATGGAGCCATGTTCACGCAGTTTTTTAATTGTGAATTCGCTGCGAGAAACCCGCAAGCTATTGTTATTTTTGAAATTGGTGGCGGCATAATATCTACGGTATTTTTTATCTTTGAAAGAGCTTTAGATCATAACCTCAGCAATTACTGGAAGACTGTTGAAGCATATGTAGGCAAGAATGACGCTCTTATCTCAAATAGAAGTGAGCTTTATAAGGCCATGGTGCCCATTGCAACGCACGGAATTATTGTTTTAGCGTTCATATTTTGGGTGTATGTTTCGAACGGTTTTTATCCATGCATCAAATAACCATAACCAACAAATCATAACAGGTGTTAGTTAAATCTAATCTTAAGGATTAGGGCTCAGATTTGTGTGGAAACTTAATTTACTAGACGAAGTCCAATAAAGAGGGTCAGTTTTTAGAATATTTATTTTTTTCTATATAGTGATTGATCATTTGATCTTCAGGGGTACTTAGCAAATGTCTATCAATATTT
>JBFJZQ010000018.1:0-18786 GCA_041622015.1 Oleiphilaceae bacterium | reverse complement strand
GCAGCATGGCTCCGAAATATCAAGCCTGTTTTTCTATGCTCAACGGACAACAGTTATATTCTGCTTATCCTGGTTTGTGATTCGTTTTATAACTGGTGTTGAACACATCGTTATTTCAGAAGAAAAAATGAAAGAACCGATGGATGAAACGACTGTATTTGCCGTCGGTAAATTGCTTAAAGCCGCGTGTGTTATTGTCGCTGTATTGGTTGTGCTGCAGTCTACAGGTTATAGCATAAGTGGTGTGCTTGCCTTTGGTGGTGTGGGTGGTTTAGCTGTTGGTTTTGCCGCTAAAGATTTATTGGCTAACTTTTTTGGTGGTCTAATGGTTTATTTAGATCGTCCCTTTAAAGTTGGTGACTGGATTAGATCACCTGATAAAGAAATTGAAGGCACTGTCGTAAAAGTAGGTTGGCGCTTAACAACTATTACGACCTTTGATAAACGTCCTCTTTACGTTCCCAATTCTGTATTTACCACTATTTCCGTGCAAAACCCTTCTCGAATGAGCCATCGAAGAATTTTTGAAACGATGGGGGTTCGTTACTCTGATGCCAGTAAGCTTCCAGGCATTATCGAACAAGTCAAAGAAATGCTGATGGAACACCCTGAAATAGACAATACCCAAACCATGATTGTCAACTTCACTAATTTTGGGAAATCATCCTTAGACTTTTTTGTCTACACATTTACAAAAACCACTAATTGGATAGAGTTTCATGAAGTTAAGCAAGATGTTTTATTAAAAGTCCTGGACATTATTGAAGCACAAGAAGCTGAAGTAGCATTCCCTACGTCAACTTTACATTTTGCAGATGTACTTAAGCTAAATGGTGCCGATGAGAATCAAGGTTCTTCTCATGCGTTCAACGAAAAATAACGAGTTATGCTAACTAAATAATAGGTGCGTTATGATCGGAATTATTGGTGGTACTGGTTTAAGTCAGCTTGAGGGCTTTAATGTTCAAGAACAGAAATGGTGTGAAACGCCTTTTGGAGAGCCTAGCTCAATCTTGAGTTTTGGCGAATTCAATGGCCAAAAACTAGTATTTTTAGCTCGTCATGGCGTACCTCATAAAGTAGCACCGCATTTAATTAATTATCGAGCGAATCTAAGTGCCTTTAAACAAGTGGGAGTCACCCAGGTTATCGCTGTCAATGCCGTTGGGGGTATTCATGCTGACATGGGACCTACTTGTCTAGCAGTGCCTGATCAGATAATCGATTACACCTATGGTCGTGCGGCCACGATTTATGATGGCTGCCATCTTGAGTCCGTTGATCATATTGATTTCAGCTTTCCTTATACCGAATCACTTAGACAGTTATTAATTACAGCAGCTAAGTCACAGGGTATTAATGTTTTGAAAACGGGTATCTATGGCGCCACGCAAGGCCCACGTTTAGAGACCGCCGCTGAAATTAAACGCATGCAGCAAGATGGCTGCGATATGGTAGGTATGACAGGCATGCCTGAGGCGAGCCTGGCGCGAGAATTAGGGCTGGATTATGCTTGTCTTTCCCTGAGTGTAAACTGGGCTGCGGGCTTAACAGACACAATTATTACCATGAAAGAAATAGAGCAAGCTGTTCAGTTGGGTATAGATAAAGTACATCAAATTCTTAGAGCTGCGTTAAGCCAAAAAATTCAATGATCGATCAGAATGCTTGAATGGAAGTGAGTGAGTTAGTTTTTTACTTTGGCAAGCCAGCGGTCTAATTGATTTGCAAAGTTCTGTTTGTCCTGTTGGTTTAGTGGCGAAGGGCCACCGCTATGGATGCCACTCGAACGCATCGTCTCCATAAAATCACGCATGTTTAGTCGAGATTTTATATTTTCTTTTGAGTACTTTTGGCCTCTTGGGCCAATGGCGATTGCTCCTTTTGTAATCACTTCATCTGCTAAGGGAATGTCCTGAGTAATCACTAAGTCGCCTGCTTGAGTTTGTTGGACAATCCAATTGTCCGCTACATCAAAACCGCTGCTAACTCGGACCGCTTTAAGATTGGAAAAGGAGGGTAAAGAAATATTCTGATTGGCTACAAAGGTGACCTGTATTCCTGTTCGTTTCGCTGCCCGAATCAGCATTTCTTTAATCGTGACTGGGCAAGCATCTGCATCAACCCAAATGGTTGCTGGTGCAGGGTTATTCTCCGGCATAGGCTAATTCATTACTAAGTTTGTAGGGTGATGGTACTTCTTTGATGGTGATAATGGCGCTGATCACCGGATGATCTATGTAATGAATTTCACCCTCTTTTATTCTTCTAGACTCACCAAGATAGCGAATGTTCTGATAAAATTCGCTAATTCCTAGTGAAGCTATAAATGATGCGTTCTTTGAGATTGGCGTTAATAAGTCGACTAGCTTCCACTTTGTGTTTTTCTCAAGGAACCACGTTTTAATGTCTGCATAAGGCAAGTTAACTTTCTTAGCTAAAAAGAGTTTAAATTCAGCATGGGTATATCTGCTTTTCTTTAATTGAAGCTCTCCGAATAGAGTTCTTTGTTTGCTCACTTTGGTGTTAATTTTTATCGGTGGGGTTGTCGTATCTTCAATTAAGGATTGTTGCCAGGCATGAGAGTCGAGGATTTCTATATCACGACTTCTCTTGAGTCTCTGAAGTGCATTGTTGAGATCCATTTCGCTATCAGGCAATTGTGTGTATTGATAAGGAGAGGCTGGTTGGTTGGACGTTGTCACATAAGAAAATTGTTTGTTCCTCATTATCGGGTAGGGCGTGTCTTCATATCTTAGAATATGGTCATCAGTTTGAAGGTGTTCAAAAATTATGTATTCAATTTGATACCACTTAGCCGAAACAAGTGACTCATCAGCCAACGATATATTTGTTTGAAGGCATAATAAAGCAATAACTAGGATAAAAATTTTGGTGGGAAAGCTTATTAAACTAATTGTAGAGTGGAATATTTTAAACACTGACTTAGTAAACCTGAAAGAGAGTTTTTAAAAACCTGCTAAATGATAAAAATGGTCGAGCAGGATAAAAAAATGATTAACGAAGTTTGTTAACTGTAGTGTGGATTATCTTAACATCGCGCTTTATGAAAAGCACTGACATTAGCCAAGAGCATAGAAATTGGTGATTTTACGGGTTTAAAAAAAATCACCTATGTAATTTTTTAATAAAGTTTGAGCCTGTTCTGGGTTATTTTCTTCAATTTTGCTTTTTGGCTGGGTGAGCGGAGTATTCGTATTAGATTGAATTTGCTTGTTTAGAGTAGGGTTTGCAAGCATAGATACTGGTTGTGATGCTTTTGTCTCTGGCTTGATTGGTTGATTGCCGACCGGTTGATCAGTTTGCGCTATATGGAAGGTATTAGTGCTTGTTTCAAGTGATAAATGCTTAAAGACTCTAAATGCACTTAAAAATATCAAGCTTATTGTTAGTAATTCAACTATATGAATCGGTAAAAGAGTCAACTTGAGGCCTATAATCTGATGATGAATTTATGGTCGTGGGTTGTTCTTCCTTGAATCATGAAAATAATAGTAGTCTATTTTAGCTAACTATTTAGTGAATTGGTTTATTTTTGACTGGATTTTTACGTGAGTTTACGTTTTATCTATATCAATGCTTAAAAATCGCAGAAGCTCAGAATCATGTATGTTAGAATCCCATTCCTTTTTTGAAAGCTATTTTTGTAGAGCAGGTAGGTAAAGCGTGAGTCAAGCATTGAACGATTCAAGTAGTGCAAAACGAGTAGGTATGGTTAGTTTAGGTTGTCCGAAGGCCTTAGTGGATTCGGAACGAATTCTTACTCAACTAAAACTTGAAGGATATGACGTTGTGCCTACCTATCAAGATGCTGATGTCGTCGTGATCAATACCTGTGGTTTTATCGATTCAGCAAAGCAAGAGTCGTTGGATGCTATTAGTGAAGCAATGAAAGAAAATGGCAAAGTAATCGTTACTGGCTGTATGGGTAAGGGCAAAGACGCAGAAACTATTAAAGAGCGTAACCCGGGAATTCTCGCTGTAACAGGGCCGCAAGCGTATGAAGAAGTTGTGGGTGCGGTGCATGCGTGGTTACCGCCATCAAAAGATCACAACCCGCATATCGACCTTATTCCTGCTCAAGGGGTTAAGTTAACACCCAGACATTATTCCTATTTGAAAATATCAGAAGGCTGTAATCATAAATGTACCTTTTGCATTATTCCGGATATGCGTGGCAAGTTGGTAAGCCGTGAAGCCGGTTCTGTGTTAGATGAAGCAGAAAGATTAGTCGCTGCGGGTACAAAAGAGTTGCTGGTAATTTCGCAAGATACCAGTGCGTATGGTGTCGATGTAAAATATAAAACGTCTTTTTGGCAAGGGCGACCTGTTAAAACCAGAATGCTTGAGTTATGCGAAGCCTTAGGTGAGATGGGAGTATGGGTGAGACTTCACTATGTTTATCCTTATCCGCATGTTGATGATGTTATTCCATTGATGGCAGCGGGTAAGATTGTGCCGTATTTAGATATCCCATTTCAGCATGCAAGTCCTAAGGTTTTAAAAGCGATGAAGCGCCCAGCGGCAGCTGAAAATAATCTTCAGAGAATAAAAGCATGGCGCGCTATTTGTCCTGAATTAACCATACGCAGTACGTTTATTGTTGGTTTCCCTGGTGAGACGGAAGAAGACTTTCAAATGTTAATTGATTTTCTGGAAGAAGCTCAATTAGATCGTGTTGGTTGTTTTACTTATTCAGCAGTTGATGGTGCGAAAGCCAATGCGCTCGCTGATCCAGTTCCTGAAGAGGTAAAACTTGAACGCCAGCAAAGATTTATGGAAGTTCAGGCTAAAATCAGTGCAGAAAGATTGCAGGCTAAAGTCGGTAGTATCCAGAAGGTCTTAGTTGATGAAGTCACTCCTGAAGGTGCTGTAGCTAGAAGCATGGCGGATGCGCCCGAGATTGATGGTTGTGTGTTCATTGATGGTGCTACACATTTAAAACCGGGCGATTTTGTGACGGTCCAAATAGAAGAAGCAGACGACTACGATATGTGGGGGCATATCGTTGCCTAATATTAGGTTGTTAATGCAGATGATTATGCTTTAAGCATAGGTGATGATGTTTTCATCTCGCGCTGCTATTAAATGATTGATTTGATTAAAGGCCACTAAGTTTGTCTTATGTGGCCTGTGTTCAATCTCGGTAAAACTTGTATTTCTTATTTGAAAGTTTATATCAATCATTGACTTAGGGTCAGTATTTAGAATCTTCATTAATAACATGGCGATTGCCCCTCCCGAACTGACCACTAAAGTTGGCTTATCCGAGTCTAAGTTTACTTCTGATATAGCTCTACTAATCCGGTCCGAAAAATCATTCCAGCTTTCAAGAGCAAGCAGTTCTAAATCCAGCTCATCTTGCGACCAGGCAAACATCGATTTTTTCAAGATGGCAAAAAAAGCCCGGATGTCTCCAGCTGCCGGTGTATCTTTAGGGTATTTGCTTAGATACAGTTGTATGAGTTTTTTAAAGTCAAATTCATTCCAGTCTTCTTTTTGAATAATGTTTGTGGTTCCTGGAAATGACTTGCTTATTGCATTTGCGGTTTGCTGATGTCGCACCAAGCTTCCGGTAATAATTGAGGCTGATTCGAGATTATAATCCTTCAGATATTGTCCTAATAAAGCAGCTTGCTTGAAACCAAGCTCGGATAATTCATCATAGTTGCTTTTTCCTAACGAAGCTTGCGCGTGCCGGATAAGAATTATTTTGGACATTTGGAATCCTGAAGGAAGGAGAAGTTGTTTTCCATAGCATATTAAACTTTATGGTATCAACAAAATCTATTATATGAATATAGAATTATTCATGAATTGAATTATTCAAATTAGATGAAAAAAACATGAATTTATTGTTACATTTTTTGATCTCAGGCTTTATAGTTCGAGCCAATAATTTTAGGCATTAATGAGGTTATCAGATGGGATTAAAAAGCATAAAAAAGAATGAGAAGTTGGCGCTTCAACAACAGACTCAATTTATTCGTTTTGGGCTGACTTTTTTCTTCATGGCAGGCATTTTACTTTATGTCTATGTAATTTCTAAAGGCATGCATGGCAGTATCGTTCTGTTAGCGTCAGCGGTGATCGGTGGCTACATGGCCATGAATATCGGTGCAAATGATGTTGCCAATAATGTAGGGCCGGCTGTTGGCTCCAAAGCGATCACGCTTTTTTGGGCAATTGTCATAGCCGCTGTTTTTGAGGCTGCTGGTGCCTTGTTAGCCGGTGGTGAAGTTGTTTCGACTATAAAGAATAGTATTATAGATCCGGATAAGCTTGAAGACACTAGAACCTTTGTTTGGCTCATGGTTTCAGCGCTATTAGCGGGCGCTGTATGGTTAAATTTAGCCACCTTGTTCGGGGCACCTGTTTCTACCACGCACTCTATAGTGGGTGGCGTTTTAGGTGCAGGTATTGCTGCCGGAGGTTTCGGCATTGCAAACTGGGATAAAATGGGCGCCATTGCGGCAAGCTGGGTTATATCTCCTGTCTTAGGTGGCATTATTGCGGCTTCATTTCTTCTCTTTATTAAAAAGAAGATTGTCTATCAGACGGACATGATACAAGCAGCAAGGAAGTTTGTACCTATTCTGATTGCCTTTATGGTGTGGGCTTTTAGTACGTATTTGGCATTGAAAGGCTTAAAGAAAATCTGGAAATTGGATTTTCAAACAGCTGCATTAATAGGTTTTGCTATCTCGCTAGCAATTTATTTTATAGTGAAGCCTGTAATAGCTCGCAAGTCTGAAAATGTTGAAAATAACCGAGAAAGTGTTAATAAGTTATTTACTATGCCGCTTATCTTTGCGGCAGCCTTATTGAGTTTTGCTCATGGTGCGAATGATGTTGCCAACGCAGTAGGCCCTTTAGCCGCAATTTCTGATGCTATTCAACGTGGGGGTATTTCAAGCAATGCACCTATTCCTCTGTGGGTTATGATGATTGGTGCGCTGGGTATTTCCTTAGGCTTGTTGTTATTCGGTCCAAAGATTATCAAGACTGTCGGTGCTGAAATTACCGAGCTAGATAAGTCACGTGCCTTTTGTGTCGCTATGGCAGCTGCGATTACAGTAATTATCGCGTCACAATTAGGTTTGCCGGTGAGTTCAACCCACATCGCTATTGGTGGTATTTTTGGGGTAGGCTTCTTGCGCGAATATTTAAAAACAAGTTATGCAAATCAGCTGCAAGATATGCTTGATGATCATGAGGGCGAAGAGAAAGTTAGGTTGCAAAAGTTTCTTTCTAACTTTGAAGCCGCTTCTGTAGAAGACATGGAAAAAATGATTAAACAAGCTAAAAAAGACAAAACCGAATTAGGTTTGAAAAAATCTGAACGTAAGAAAATGAAAAAGCTCTACAGTGAAAAGCTTGTAAAACGTTCTGCTGTAAAGAAAATTGTAGCAGCGTGGATTATTACCGTGCCGGCCTCGGCCTGCCTTGCTGCTGGTGTATTCTTTATGTTAGGTGACTTACCGTTAGGTTGATCTCATTCCTTAAAGTGTCTTGTATTATTGGCAAGGCACTTATTTAAGACTAAGCTTAAATCTTTACATAGGGGATTATTATGCCAAAGCAGAGAGCAGAACACTTAATTACGGATCTTCATGAACGTTTTGCCGATGATCTGGTAAGTCCTGAGCAGATCGCACTTTTGAATCAGGTGAAAAGCCATATTCACAATATGGATGAGGCCGAACCAGTTGATCCGACGTTCTTGGAAACTGTAGAACAGTTAGTGACAGAAATTGAAGCGGAACACCCAACATCAGCGTCAATATTAGAGCAGCTACTGAATACCCTTAAAAATATAGGCGTATAGCCTTTTTATCTGCTAATTTCGTAATGAAAAACTCGCATTTCCATAGGATATGCGAGTTTTTTTATGTTTATTTGTTATTCTTTATCTTCTCGATAAGATCTGAATATTTCCTTCAAGGGCCTTTTGGGTTTGAAACCAAATGTCTTGTTAAAGTTGTCTCCATTAATCACTACCGGATACTTGAAATAATTTACCAGATAGGAGGGGAACATCTTTAATCCAAGTACGCTTGTGATAGTGCGGGGTAAACTAGGAGGTATTGATGGAATCGGTATGGCGGTGCAACCGCAATAACTCAATGCATCTTGATAAGCTATCCAGTCAGTGGTGGTGACATTATAAACGCCTCTGCGGCTTGATTTATGTGCCAAGCTTACAGCATCAGCCATATCATCTATGTGAATGAATTGCATGATCGGAGAAAATCCCATTAATACTGGGGCGAACTTACTGGATAATAAGCTACTCATCGAGTTTCTGACGCCAGGCCCAACTATGTTGCATGGTCTTAAGATGGTGATGTTTAAGTCAGGGTATCGCCACAAATAGATATTTGCCAAGTTTTCTAGTTCAACTGAGTCAACCAAGTCCAGGGTTAATTCAGCTGCTTTTAGTGGCGCGGTTTCTTCAATCAAGGCCGGGTTGTAGGGTGAGGCACCATAAACATGGTAGGTTGACAGGACAATGACATTACTGATGCCGTACTTATGACTCAGATCCAAAAGTTTTTGTGTGCCTAATACATTGGCGTTATATCTACGCATGCGCGTTTCTTCAGACGATGAAATACGGCCAAGGTGAATGACGCTATCGAAGTCATACTGCTTAAACAAATCTTCGAAGCCACGCTTTGTAAAATCTATTTTATAGCTAGGAATGTCATCGCTGTGATAGGTCAGTTTTCTAAAGTCAACGGCAACAATATTATGCGTGTCGCGCAATCTATTAATAACTTGTTGTGCCAAGGCGCCCGCTGCGCCAGTGATCATGACAGTCTTCTTTTTGACTGCTTTACGGCGATCGGATACACGTTTATTAATGCTAGACCTGATCTTTGTGGCACTGGTTTTTTTAGCAGGCTTCTCTGCTGGTTTTGGTTGGTTATCGTTTTCAATGCTCATTCAAAAATTCCTTGTCGCTCATCCAAGCCTTTTGCAATCAAATCACTGATAGCGCTTTTAACTTTTTCAACGCGTCTGGTGACTTGTTCTTCCGTTAGATCTTCATTTTTGAAATAAATAGGTTTGCCGAAATTTAAGCGTACTTTGGCGGGGAAAATAACCGGTAGCGCGATGGGTACATACGGTACATTGAGTAATTTTGCCAAAGGCTTGATGTTTGCCAAAGCAGGAATGGTTTCTTCGCAGCCAACCACGCCGACAGGAATAATCGGAGTATCATGTTTCATCGCAAGATGAACAAAACCATTACCAAAACGTTGAAGTTTATATCGATCTTTGTAAAGTTTGCCTGAGCCTCGAATACCTTCAGGGAAAACGACTATCGCTTCTCCATTTTCAAGCATGCGAGCGCAGTTAGTCGGGTCGCCCAATACGGCGCCAACTTGATTTAAAAAGTTCCCTAAAAAAGGCACGGTGGGAAAAAATCGTTCAATCATTGCTCTCGGTAGGCGTGGTGAAATTTTCCGACTTGCGATTGCATAGGCGATTAGGGTGCCATCAATGGGCAGCTGGCCACTATGATTACCGACAATTAACACCGGCCCTGTATCTGGGACATTCTCTATGCCACTTGTTTCAACACGGAAATATTTGTTATAGATGCCCGAAAATAAGGCTAGAACAATCTTATTGGTATCTGTATTGAAGCCCCAAGGATCGTATCCTAATGTGCCTACAGGCTTTTTAATTTTATTTAATTGTTCGTCTAGTTCTTTTGGAACTAGTTTTTCTTTTAGAAAAGATTTTAAGCTCATGACATTCCTTGCTGTTCGAAGCGTCTCAAATTAAGTTTGATATTATTGCATAAAAGTATAAAAACGTGTCGGAATTTAATGTTTAGAACAACGATATAACCTGAATCAACTATGCTTAAGTAAATAGTGGAATGAACAGTCATAGTAAACTGTATTTGGAGCAGGAAATGATTGCTTTTAGCAAATAAACCGTCAGTTAAATAGAGGGTAATTAAGTTTGGAATTATTGGTTTTTCTACATGCGTTGACCGCGTTATTTGTCATTATAGACCCCATAGGGACGGCTTTCATTTTTAACGCTTTGACTAAAGGGCAGAGCGCGCGTGAAAAAATTCTTCAGGCTTTTAAAGCAAGTATCATTTCGGCTTTGTTGTTGGTTTTGTTTGGTAACTATGGGGCGGGTTTATTATCCTATCTAGGCATTAGCATAAATGCCCTTAAAATTTCTGGTGGCTTGTTACTTTTTTATACAGCTTTTCAAATGATCAACAGTTCGTTGAATTTCAAAATGGAAGGGAAAGTAGAGGATATCTCAGTTTATCCGATGTCGATACCGCTTCTTGCTGGCCCCGGTTCGTTAACAGTTTCAATTTTATTGTTTTCAAATGTCAGCAGTTCTGTTGATCAGTTAGCTATATTTTCTGCTGTGATTGTTATTTGTACATTGACCTTCCTGTGTATGTCTTGCTCAGTGTACTTGAAAAAAATAGTGGGTAAAACGGGTGATGAAATATTGAGACGCTTCTTAGGGGTGCTATTAGCAGCCTTGGCGATGCAGTTCATCGTCGATGGCGTTTCAGCAATACTCAATTAAGTATTTTTTCTTTTTATAATAGTGATAGCGCTGCATCGGGTGATATCGCGACTCTTTGCTGCGCCTCTGCAACAGCATGATTGCACAAAGACCCTTTTGCTGTATGAAGGCCATTTCTTAAATGTAAATTATCCTTTAACGCATATTTTATTCCCTTGTTTGCTAGTTCTAAAATGTAAGGAAGGGTTGCGCTATTCAATGCTTCTGTAGATGAGCGAGGATATGCACCCGGCATATTAGCGACGCAATAGTGAACAATATTATTTTCGATAAATGTTGGAGACTCATGACTTGTGGGGCGGGTTGTTGCAAAACAGCCACCCTGGTCCACAGCAACATCTACAATCACAGATCCGGGTTTCATCAAAAGTAAATCTGATCGTGAGACTATTTTAGGTGAGGCTGCACCGGCAACTAACACCGCGCCAATAACCAGATCGGCTTGTTTAAGGCTTTTTTGCAAATTATCCTGATTGGCATAGTAGGTTTGTAGTCGATTGCCATAAGCATGTTCCAATGTTCTTAGCACGTTTAAATTTTTATCGAGAATGATCGTTTTAGCGCCCATCCCGGATGCAATTCTTAAGGCATTTGAACCAACGACACCGCCACCAATTATAACGACCGTGGCGGGTTCTACGCCTGGCACACCCGATAATAGTACCCCTGAGCCACCATTATTTTTTTGCAAGCAATATGCGCCTGCCATAATGCTCATTCTTCCGGCTATTTCGGACATGGGAAGTAACAAGGGGAGTTGGCCTTCATTATTCGTTACCGTTTCGTATGCAATCGCACATGCTTTACTTTCTAGTAACTGATTTGTTTGAGTAGGGTCGGGTGCCAAGTGGAGGTAGGTAAAAAGAGTGTGCTGTTGTTTAAGTTTTAAAATTTCTTCTTTTTGTGGTTCTTTTACTTTAATAATAAGTTCTGAGTGCTCAAAAATTTCTGAAGCAGTTTTTAGTATTATCGCGCCTGCTTTTTGATAGTCCGCATCACTAAAGCCGCTACCCATACCAGCATTGTGCTCAATAAATATTTGATGTTTCAATCTGGATAATTCGCTGACAGAGTTGGGTGTCAAACCAACACGAAACTCATTGTTTTTGATTTCTTTCGGTACGCCGATATGCATTGATAGCACTCCTAATAGATTCGATCTATACAGTGGTAAAGGTTACTTAAGGAAGTAACGGTTCTCTAGTAAAGAGTACTGCTGGGAGATCGGTATAAGATAAGTGTAGTTGAAGAGATGCTTGGGGGAATTAATTCGAGGGGTATTTTTGTCAGGGTGTGTAATTTAAGTGTGCAAAAAAAAGCGCAGGTATTACCAGTAATACCTGCGCTTTAAGTTAAAGATAAGGTTATCTTCTTCTGAATAATGGCTGTGGCTGGTCTGTCGCGCCTTGATAGGTTTCAGAAAAATCAGTCAGGCCTGCTATAGCAACTTCTATGTCTTTGTCTTCGCGTACAGCGAAAGAATCAAAACCGCAGCGTTTAAGATAGAATAGTTGGTCATGCAGAACATCACCAATCGCACGAAGTTCGCCTTGATAGTTGAAGCGATCACGTAGAATTCTCGCGTAAGAATAACCACGGCCATCAGCAAACTTAGGGAAGTTGATGGCAATAAGGGCTAGCTGTTCAATGAACGGCTCTAGTTTTTCTGGGCCTTGATCGCTTTCTAACCAAACGCCCGCTTGGGCATTGCCAATGACTAAATCAGGGTTTTCTAAGAAACGATCTAATGGCACTAAAACGGCTTTATCATCAATATTGTCACTAAAATCAGTGTCTAGTTTTTGCCAAACATTTTCTACGATGACAGATTGCTTAATTAGCTTTGGCATAAACGCGCTCCTTGAAAGGATCCAGACCGATTCGACGATAGGTATCGATAAATAGTTCTTCTTCTGTTCTATTCTCTATAAACACATTTAACAGCTTTTCAACGACATCAGGCATTTCAGCGCGTGCAAAAGAAGGGCCTAATATTTTGCCTAATGACGCGTCTCGTCCAGCACTTCCACCTAATGAAACTTGGTAAAACTCATCGCCGCGTTTATCTACGCCTAATACGCCAATGTTACCCACATGGTGATGTCCGCAAGCATTCATACAACCTGAAATGTTCAAGTGCAGTTCACCTAGGTCATAAATGAAGTCTAAATCATCAAATTTGATCTGAAGTTGTTCAGCAACCGGGATAGACTTTGCATTTGCCAAACCGCAGAAATCACCGCCCGGGCAGCAAATAATATCGGTTAGCATGTTCAGGTTGGGTGTTGCAAAGCCTGCTGCTTTGGCATCGTTCCACAGATCGAATAATTGATCCTGTCTTACGTCGGCTAATACAATGTTTTGGTCGTGAGTCACTCGGACTTCACCAAAGCTATATTTGTCAGCCATATTTGCGATGGCTTCGACTTGCTTATCACTTGCATCGCCCGGAGGCGTACCGGTCTTTTTAAGCGTTAGCGTGACAATTGAATAGCCTGGCTTTTTGTGTGCTTTGATATTACGAGCAACCCAGTTAGCAAAGCCTTTGTGATTATTTTTCTGTTCAACAAAAGAGGCTGGTTCATTGTCTAAGTGAGCATAATCTGGCTCGGTAAAAAATGTCTTAACCCGAGAAATTTCTGCATCCGTTAAGGTTGTTTCTTTATCTTTATGATGCTGCCATTCTTCTTCAACCATACGCGCAAACTCGTCAGCACCCAGGGCTTTAACAAGTATCTTGATGCGCGCTTTGTACTTATTATCACGGCGGCCATGGATATTATAAATACGCAAAATGGCATCTAAATAACTGAGAAGGTGCTTCTCAGGTAGAAAGCTTCTGATCTCTGAACCGATGACAGGAGTTCGTCCTAAGCCACCACCCACAAAAACTTTAAAGCCTATTTCACCTTGATCATTACGGATTATTTCCAGGCCAATATCATGCACCATGGTGGCTGCTCGATCTGCATCAGGGCAAGCATTTACCGCAATCTTGAATTTACGAGGCAAGAAGGCAAACTCAGGGTGAAAGGTTGACCATTGACGGATCACTTCACAATAAGGGCGTGGATCTGTGACTTCATTGCTGATAACGCCTGCAAACTGATCCGTGGTGGTATTACGAATACAGTTACCACTTGTTTGGATGGCGTGCATCTCTACCGAACTCAGTTCTTCGAGAATGTCAGGCACATCTTTCATTTGAGGCCAGTTAAACTGCACATTCTGGCGCGTCGTAAAATGAACATAGCCTTTATCATATTTACGGCTAACGTCAGCTAATTTTCTTAATTGCTCGGAAGAAAGCATACCATAGGGCACCGCTACACGTAGCATGGGTGCCAAACGTTGAACGTATAGACCGTTTTGCAAGCGTAAGGGAAGAAACTCATCGGCTGCTAAGGTGCCATTGAAGTAACGTTCAGTTTGGTCGCGAAATTGCGCAACGCGTTCTTTAACGATTTGTTTATCGTATCCGTCGTATTTGTACATTGTACCTTCTCAGAAATTTACCCTAGGGCCGCTATAATTCGGGGGCGCATAGGGTAGCAGTTTTTAGGTTCCGGTTAAATATCTTTTATGTTGTTTCTAGTTTATTAAAGCTACGGCTTAATTGTCATACCCTAGCGCCGGACTAAGCCATCTTTCGGCTTCTTCGACTGTCATACCTTTGCGTTCTGCGTAATCAGCGACCTGATCTTTGGCAATTTTACCGACAGCAAAATATTTTGACTCCGGATGCGAATAATAAAAGCCACTGACGGCCGCCGTCGGGAACATGGCAAAATGTTCAGTCAGTTCTATGCCGGTATTTTTAGTGGCGTCCAGCAGACTAAATAGTTCAGTTTTTTCCGTATGATCCGGGCAGGCTGGGTAACCAGGAGCCGGTCTTATGCCTCGATATTTTTCTTTGATGAGTTCTTCGTTGCTTAGGTTCTCTGATTTTACAAAGCCCCAATATTCTTTTCGAACTCGTTCGTGCATTCTTTCTGCAAAGGCTTCGGCGAGTCGGTCGGCAAGCGCCTTAACCATTATAGAATTATAGTCGTCATGCTTTTCTTCATAAGACTTGGCAAGTGCTTCAGCACCGATACCTGCAGTCACAGCAAAGCCGCCAATATAATCTTCACGCTTGCTGGTCTCTGGTGCAATAAAGTCAGCAAGGGAGTGACTGGTAAGGCCGCCCGCTTTATCACTTTGCTGGCGTAGGTGGTTCAATTTGAGTTCGACAGACTCACGTGATTCATCTGTATACACTGAAACTTCATCATCATTTGTCGCGTTAGCAGGCCAAAAACCAATGACAGCTTTTGCTTGAATAAGCTTTTCAGCTATCAGTTTTTTGAGCATGGTTTGCGCATCATTAAACAGGTTAGTCGCTGCTTCTCCCACTTTCTCATCTGAGAGTATTTGAGGGTATTTCCCGGCAAGATCCCAAGTGATGAAGAAAGGTGTCCAGTCGATATAATCGACCAGTTCTTCAAGTGGGTAATCTTCAAACACCTTAACACCAGTAAAGCTAGGCTTGGGCGGAGTGTAGTTTGCCCAATCAATTTGATATTTGTTCTTACAGGCCGAAAAATAAGGTAGTAATTTGGTTTTTGCTTGACGATTCTTGCGTCTTTCTCTGACTATTTCATATTCTTCTTGGGTGTTTTTTACGAAATCATCTTTCTGGGTATCGCTCAATAAGGCAGTCGCAACACTCACGCTTCTTGATGCATCGGATACATAGACGGCTAAATTGTTTTTGTATTGAGGTTCAATTTTAACTGCAGTGTGTGCTTTGGAGGTTGTTGCGCCGCCAATCATCAAAGGAATGTTCATGTTTTCTCTTTGAAGCTCTTTCGCAATATGCACCATCTCATCCAGCGACGGCGTGATTAGACCACTGACACCAATAATGTCGACATTATGTTCTTTCGCCGCTTTAAGAATTTTATCTGCGGGAACCATCACGCCTAGATCAATCACTTCATAGTTATTGCATTGCAAAACGACGCCGACAATGTTTTTGCCAATATCGTGAACATCTCCTTTGGCGGTGGCCATGAGTATTTTGCCCTTGGCTTTCTGGGCGTGACCTTTTTCTGCTTCGATAAATGGAATTAGATGGGCAACAGATTGCTTCATGACGCGGGCGCTTTTTACAACCTGAGGCAAGAACATTTTACCTTCGCCAAAAAGGTCACCGACTATGTTCATGCCATCCATTAAGGGGCCTTCAATCACTTCGATAGGGCGGTTAGCTTGGAGGCGAGCCTCTTCAGTGTCTTCAATGATGAAGGTTGTGATGCCTTTGACTAGAGCGTGAGCAAGTCTTTCATTGACGGGTAAAGAGCGCCATTCAAGGTTTTCAACTTGCTTTTTCTGGCCATCACCACGGAAGTTATCTGCGATTTCTAGCAGTCTGTCGGTTGAGTCCGGTCGTCGGTTTAACACGACATCTTCCACTCTGACTTTTAATTCAGGGTCAATATCATCATAAATAACTAATTGCCCAGGGTTGACGATGCCCATATTCATGCCTGCTTTGATCGCATGGTATAAAAACACAGAATGGATGGCTTCACGAACAGGGTCGTTACCACGGAAAGAAAACGATACGTTACTCACGCCGCCAGACACGCTAGCGTGAGGCAGATTTTCGCGTATCCAGCGTGTCGCGTTAATGAAATCAACGGCATAGTTGTTATGCTCTTCGATGCCTGTTGCAACAGCGAAAATATTCGGGTCAAAAATAATGTCTTCTGGCGGCATGCCCAATTCGACGAGGATATCGTAAGAGCGCTTACAAATTTCAATTTTACGTTCGTAAGTGTCTGCTTGGCCTTTTTCGTCAAACGCCATGACAACGGCTGCTGCACCGTAGCGAATGCAGCTTTTAGCATGTGCTATAAATGCATCTGTACCTTCTTTCAAGCTAATGGAGTTAACGACAGATTTGCCTTGAACGACACGTAAACCCGCTTCGATCACTTCCCATTTGGAAGAGTCAATCATAATAGGGATTTTAGAAATATCCGGCTCGGATGCGATTAAATTAAGGAAGTGAACCATCGCTTCCTTGGATTCAAGCATGCCTTCATCCATGTTGATGTCGATAATCTGAGCACCATTTTCAACCTGGTCTTTTGCTACTTCTAGGGCTTCTTCAAAGGCTTCTTCTTTGATGAGTCTTAGGAAGCGTTTAGAGCCTGTGACGTTTGTTCGTTCACCGACGTTAATGAATAAAGAGTCTTTATCTGCAACAAATGGCTCTAGCCCAGAAAGTCTAAATTTAGGTGGCAGTGTTGGTATTTTTCTTGGTTTATGTTTGCTCATTCTGTTAGCTATCGCTGCAATATGCGCAGGAGATGAGCCGCAACAACCGCCAATGATGTTGATTAAATTGCTTGAAGCAAAAGACTCGACAATATCAGCCATTTCTTCTGGGGTTTGATCATATTCACCAAACTCATTCGGAAGGCCGGCATTGGGGTGAGCGCTGACATACGTTTCAGACTTGTCTGAGAGTTCGGCTATGTAAGGTCGTAGGGCATCAGCACCTAGCGCACAGTTGAACCCAATGCTTAATGGCTTGCAATGTTTGACTGAAATCTGGAAGGCTTCAGCTGTCTGACCGGAAAGGGTTCTGCCAGATGCATCGGTAATGGTGCCGGAGATCATGATAGGAAGCTTGATGTCGTGATCAATGAAGTATTGTTCGACGGCATAAATGGCCGCTTCGGCATTTAAGGTGTCGAAAATTGTTTCTATCATAATGATGTCAGAACCACCTTTTATTAGGGCTTCTGTCGCTTCATAATAATTATCGTAGAGCTCTTCAAACGTGACGTTTCTAAAACCTGGGTCATTAACGTCTGGGCTAATTGAGGCTGTGCGAGATGTAGGGCCAATAACGCCAGCAACAAACCGGGGTTTATCAGGCGTTTCTTTGGTTTTTAAGTCGGCTTGAATACGTGCTAACTTTGCCGCTTCAAAATTCAATTCATAAGCTAGCGACTGCATGCCGTAATCGGCTTGAGAAACTTGTGTCGAATTGAAGGTATTCGTTTCAATAATATCAGCACCTGCATCTAGATACTGCTTATGAATATTTGAAATGGCTTTCGGTTGCGTCAGGCATAATAAGTCATTATTGCCTTTGACTTCAGAAGGGTAATCACTAAAACGCTCCCCTCGATAATCCTGCTCATCAAACTGAAATTGCTGGATCATTGTGCCTGTTGCGCCATCAAGTATTAAAATACGTTCTTCTAACGCTTTGTTTAGCTGGCGAATACGAGTGACTAAATCAGACATCAAATACCTTACCTTTATATTGAGTTCGTAAAAATGCGCAATATCATAGCATTTTTTGTGGCGACATACTTTTCTTTAAAATGATGTATTAGGTTCTTACCTAGAATGTGTGCCCATTCTAAATGAATTAAAACTATATTGAAATGTTTTGATATAGTTTTAATATTACTTGAGTGTTTTACTAAGGCTTTCACCTTTTGCATAAAAATCGTAGAATGAGTGAAATCTAAAGTCATGAGGTTTTTATTGTTATGGTTACAGTTTCTGAATCTGCACAACGCTATCTTGCTCAACTGGTTTCAAATCAAGAGTCTGGCGGTATGGGCGTAAGAATGTTTGTCACACAGCCGGGTTCAAAGCAGGCAGAGACTTGTTTAGCGTATTGTCAGGCTGATGATATTGTCGAAGATGATGAAGTGATGGCATTAGAAGGGTTTAACCTTTACTTGGAAAAGAAAAGTGTACCTTTTTTAGATGAAGCCTTTGTTGATTATGCCGAGGAGAAAATGGGTGGTCAGCTTACGATTAAGGCGCCAAACGCCAAGATGCCCAAAATTAATGACGATTCTTCTTTGGAAGAAAAAATAAAATATCTACTGGTGACAGATATTAACCCGGGTTTGGCATCCCACGGTGGTGAGGTTTCGTTAGTGAAGCTAACAGAAGAGAATGTCGCGATCCTTAAGTTTGGAGGCGGCTGTCAGGGCTGTAGTGCAGTTTCAATTACGCTTAAAGATGGTGTTGAAAAACGCTTGTTGGAGGTTATACCTGAGTTAACGGGTGTCAAAGATTCGACGGATCATACTGTGACAGAGAATGCTTATTATAAGTAAGGCTTCAGAATAATATCATTATAAGAACGAGCTAACATGGCTCGTT